>NZ_CP049780.1:2508555-2664251 GCF_011193355.1 Streptomyces sp. JB150 | reverse complement strand
GGGGGCCCGGTCGGTTCACGACCGGGCCCCCTCGAAGCGTCCGGGCATCCGCGGAACGGCGGCTCAGAAGAACACCCCGCACCGCAACAGCACGTTCGCGTACGGCCGCGCCTCCCCGGTCCGTACGACCAGCCGTGCGCCCGCCGACAGTTCCTTCAGCCGCTCGTGCGGGACCAGCGTCAGCTCGGGGAAGCAGCCGGCCAGCAACTCCGCCGCCGGCGGATTGGCGGCCCGCACCTCCGTCGCCGCCGTCGCGCCCTCCACGACCAGCTCGTCCAGCAGGCCCTCCAGCACCTCGGCGAAGGACGGCACCCCCGCCCGGAAGGCCAGGTCCACCACCCGGGGGCCGTCGGGGACCGGCATGCCGGCGTCGCAGACCAGCACCTCGTGGCCGTGGCCCAGTCCGGCCAGGGCACCGGCCAGCTGCCGGTTCAGGATCCCGGCCCTCCTCACAGCGCCGCGACCTCCGCCGCCGTCGGGTACGACTCCTGGGCGCCCGCGCGGGTGACGGCCGCCGCGCCGACCCGGGCCGCGTACGCCGCCGCGTCCGCGAGCGGTTCCCCGGACCCCAGCCGCCAGGCCAGCGCCGCCGTGAACGCGTCGCCCGCACCCGTGGTGTCCACCGCCTCGACCTTCACGGACGGCACCCGCGCCACTCCCTCCGCCGACGCCACCAGCGCACCCCGCGCGCCCAGAGTGACCACGACCGAACGGGGGCCCCTGGCGAGCAGCAGCCGCGCCCAGTCCTCGGGTACGTCGCTCACGCCCGGCTCGCCGAGCAGCACCCGCGCCTCGTGCTCGTTGACGATCAGCGGGTCGCAGGCCGCCAGCACCTCCTGCGGCAGCGGGCGCGGCGGGGACGGGTTGAGCACGAAACGGGTGCCCGGCGGCAGCGTCCGCACGACCTCCAGGACCGTCTCCAGCGGGATCTCCAGCTGGGCGGACACCACGCGGGAGGCGCGGAACAGTCCGCCCGCCGCGCGGACGTCGGCGGGGGAGAGCTTCCCGTTGGCGCCGGGCGACACCACGATGCTGTTGTCGCCGGACGGGTCGACGGTGATCAGCGCGACACCGGTCGGTGCGCCGCCCACCAGCACGCCCGCCGTGTCGACCCCGGCCGCCCGCTGCGCGTCCAGCAGCAGCCGGCCGTGCGCGTCGTCGCCGACCCGGGCCAGCAGCGCCGTACGGGCACCCAGCCGGGCCGCCGCGACGGCCTGGTTGGCGCCCTTGCCGCCCGGGTGCACCGCGAGGTCGGAGCCGAGCACCGTCTCGCCGGGGCCCGGCCGCCGCTCCACGCCGATCACCAGGTCGGCGTTGGCCGACCCCACGACCAGGAGGTCGTAGTCGTACATCAGTCGTCTCCCTGATAGCCGAACGGGGCGGGCGGTCCTGCGACCGCCCGCCCGGTCCGTGTGTCAGCCGCCGAAGCCGGCCACGTTCTCCTTCGTGACCACCTTCACCGGCACCTTCACCATCTGCTCGGTCTTCTCGCCCTCGGCCGCCCGCAGCGCGTTGTCCACCGCGATCCGGCCCAGTTCCCTCGGCTGCTGCGCGACCGAGGCGTACAGCGTGCCCGCCTCGACCGCCTTGAGCCCGTCCGGCGTGCCGTCGAAGCCGACCACCTGCACCGACGTGCCGGCCTTCGCGCCCAGCGCCTTGATCGCGCCGAGCGCCATCTCGTCGTTCTCGGCGAAGACGCCGTCGATGCCGGGGTGCGCCTGGAGCAGGTTCGTCATCACGTCCAGACCCTTGGTGCGGTCGAAGTCGGCCGGCTGCCGGGCGACGACCCGGATGCCCGGGTACTCCTTCAGCCCGGCCGCGAAGCCCGCGCCGCGCTCACGGCTGGCGGACGTGCCCGGCTGGCCCTGGAGGACGACGATCGTGCCCTTGCCGCCCAGCTTCTCGGCGAGCGCCCGCGCGCCCAGCCTGCCGCCCTCGACGTTGTCGGAGGCGACCAGCGCCGCCGTGTCCGCCTTGTTGACGCCCCGGTCGACGCCCACCACGGGGATGTCCGCCTGGTTCGCCGCGCGTACCGAGGGGCCCGCCGCGTCCGAGTCGACCGGGTTGACGATGATCGAGCCGACGCCCTCGCTGGTGAAGTTCTGCACCTGGTTGGCCTGCTGCGAGGCGTCGTTCTGGGCGTCGGTGACCGTCAGGTCCACGCCGAGCTTCCGCGCCCGCTCCTCGGCGCCGGCGCGGATCTGCACGAAGAAGGGGTTGTTGAGGGTCGACAGGGACAGGCCGATCTTCTCCGTGCGCGCCGCCGGGGAGCCGCCGTGCAGGAGGGAGGTGGCGCCGACCACGGCTGCCGCGACCACGGCCGCGAGGAGGTACGTCACCGCCTGCCGGCCCTTGCCGCCGCTCCCCGCGGTCACCGGCGTCGCCCCGGCCTTGCGCCGCACCGTGTCCAGCAGCACCGCCAGCGCGATCACCACACCGATCACGACCTGCTGCCAGAACGCCGACACCGACAGCAGGTTGAGGCCGTTGCGCAGCACCGCCAGGATCAGCGCGCCGATCAGCGTGCCGGAGGCCTTGCCCGTGCCGCCCGCCAGCGAGGCGCCGCCGATGACGACCGCCGCGATGGCGTCCAGCTCGTAGCCCTGCGCGGCCTGCGGTTGCGCGGAGGAGAGCCGGGAGGCGAGCACGATGCCGGCCGCCGCCGCGAACAGCCCGGACAGGGCGTAGATCGCGAGCTTCTGCCGCTTCACCCGCAGCCCCGACAGCCGGGCCGCCTCCTCGTTGCCGCCGATCGCGTACATCGAACGCCCGAGGTACGTCCGGCCCAGCACGAACGCCGTCAGCAGCCCCATCACGACCATGACCAGCACCGGCACCGGCAGCCAGCCGCCCAGCGTGTCCCCGAGGTGCGAGACGGACTCCGGGAAGGCGATCGGGGAGCCCTGCGAGATCACCAGGGACAGACCGCGCGCCACCGACAGCATGGCCAGCGTGGCGATGAACGGCGGGAGTTTGCCGTACGAGATGAGGAATCCGTTGACCAGGCCGCAGACGATGCCGGTGGCGACCGCCAGGACCACGGCCAGCGCGACCGGGACGCCCTCGCTCGTCGCGCTCCAGGCGAGGACCGTCGCGGACAGCGCGGCGACCGACCCCACCGACAGGTCGATGCCCGCCGAGACGATGACGAAGGTGACGCCGAAGGCGAGGATCGCGGTGACCGCCGCCTGGACGCCGATGTTCAGCAGGTTGTCCGTCGTCAGGAAGTCACCGGACAGCGCGGACAGGGCGACGACGAGGACGATCAGCGCGGTGAGGGCGCCGTTGTCGAGCAGGAGGCGGCGCAGGCCGCCCGGGGCGGAGGCGCCGCCCGCGCCCGGTGTGTTCTTGAGCGTGTCAGTGGCCACGGGAGGCCTCCGTTTCCGTGGAAGTGGCGGGGGTGCCGGTGGGGGCGCCGGCGGGGGTGCCGACGGCGAGCGCCATGACGGCGTCCTGGGTGGCTTGTCCGGCGGGGAGTTCGCCGGCGATCCGGCCCTGGGCCATGACCAGGACGCGGTCGCTCATCCCCAGGACCTCCGGCAGATCACTGGAGATCATCAGGACGGCGGCGCCGGCGGCCGTCAGCTCGTTGATCAGCTGGTAGATCTCGACCTTGGCGCCGACGTCGATCCCGCGGGTCGGCTCGTCGAGGATCAGCACCCTGGTGTCGGCGAGCAGCCACTTGCCGATGACGACCTTCTGCTGGTTGCCGCCGGACAGCGTGCGCACGTGCTGCCCGAGGCCCGCCATGCGCACGCCGAGCTGCCGGGCGATCCGCTCGGCGGCCGAGCGCTGCCCCTTCAGGTCGACGAGCCCCGCGCGGGTGGCCTTGCGCAGGGTGACCAGCCCCAGGTTCTCCTCGACGGAGGCGTCCAGCACCAGCCCCTGGCCCTTGCGGTCCTCGGGCACGAGCCCGATGCCGGCCGCCATGGCGGCGTTCACGTCGTGCCGCCGCAGCCGCGTGCCCGCGACCTTCACCGCGCCCTCGTCGTAGGGGTCGGCCCCGAACACGGCCCGGACGACCTCGGTGCGACCGGCGCCCACCAGCCCCGCGACGCCGACGACCTCACCGGCCCGCACCTCGAAGCTGACGTCGTGGAAGACACCGTCGCGGGTGAGCCCTTCCACCGACAGCAGCGCGGGTCCGGGCTGCGTACGCTCCCGCGGGTACTGCTGCTCGATGGACCGCCCCACCATGAGCCGGACCAGCTCGTCCTCGGGGGTGGAGGCGGGCACCTCGCCCACACTGCGTCCGTCCCGGATGACGGTCACCCGGTCCCCGAGGGCGGCGATCTCCTCCAGGTGGTGGGTGATGAAGACGACGCCGACGCCGTCCGCGCGCAGGGAGCGCACGATGGCGAACAGCTTCTCGACCTCTTCGCTGGTCAGCACGGCGGTCGGCTCGTCCATGACCAGCACGCGGGCGTCCAGGCTGAGCGCCTTCGCGATCTCGACCATCTGGAGCCGGGCGACGCCGAGTTCACGGACCCGCGCGCGGGGGGACACGTCGACGCCGACGCGCTCCAGCAGCACGGCGGCCTCGGCTTCCATCCGCTTGCGGTCGATCATCCCGAAGCGCCGGGGCTGACGCCCGAGGAAGATGTTCTCGGCGACGGTCAGATCGGGGACGAGGTTGAACTCCTGGTAGATGGTGGCGATCCCGAGCCGCTCGGAGTCCTGCGCACCGTTGATGCGCACCTCCTCGCCGCCGACCAGGATCCGCCCGGCGTCGGGCCGGTAGGCGCCGGAGAGCATCTTGATGAGGGTGCTCTTGCCGGCGCCGTTCTCGCCGAGCAGCACGTGCACCTCGCCCCGGCGCAGCGCGAAGTCGACGCCGTCCAGCGCGACCACGCCCGGGAAGGTCTTGCGGATGCCCTCGATGCGCAGCAGTTCGTCCGGGTCGCTCACGGCGTGCTCCTGTCGTTCTCGGATGCCTCGGATGCCTCGGGGGTCCCGGGCGTCTCGCCGCACGAGCGGCGCACGACGAGCCGGGCGGGCAGCGTCACGGACCGCGGGGCACGCCCCTCGATCCGGTCCACCAGGGCCCGTACGGCGGCCCGGCCCAGCTCGCCCGTGGGCTGGGCGATCGCGGTGACCGGCGGATCGGTGTGCACGAACCACGGGATGTCGTCGAACGCGGCGAGCCCGATGTCCTCGGGCACCCGCAGCCCGCGCGCCCGGACGGCGTCCAGGGCGCCGAGCGCCATGAGGTTGTCGGCGGCGAAGACGACCTCGGGCGGCTCGGGCAGGTCGAGGAACCCCTCGGTGACCCGCCGCCCGCTCTCGGCCTGGAAGTCGCCCTGGCCGGTGTACGCGGCGGGCAGTGGCAGCCCGTACTCCGCCAGGGCCTCCCGGAAGGCGGCCACGCGCTCGCTGCCGGTGGTGGTCGCCGCGGGCCCCGCGATGATGGCGAGCCGCCGGTGCCCGAGCCCGTACAGATGCGCGACGAGATCCCGCACGGCACCCCGCCCGTCCGCGCGCACCACGGGCACGTCCACACCGGGAATCCACCGGTCGACGAACACCATGGGCGTCCCGGCCCGCGCGGCGTCCAGCATCAACGGCGACCCGCCGTCGGTGGGGGACACGAGAAGCCCGTCGATACGCCGGTCGAGCAGCGTCCGCACGTGATGGTCCTGGAGGTCGGGCCGCTCGTCGGCGTTGCCGATGATGACGCTGTAGCCGAGCGCGCGGGCCTCCTCCTCGACGGAGCGGGCCAGCTCGGTGAAGTAAGGATTCAGCACGTCGCTGATGACCAGGCCCAGGGTGCGGGTCTGGTCCGTCCGCAAGGACCGGGCGACGGCGTTCGGCCGGTACCCCAGGGCCTCGACGGCGGCCAGCACGCGCGCGCGGGTCTCGGCGCTCACGGACGGGTGCTCGTTCAGCACCCGCGAGACCGTGGCGGCGGAGACACCGGCCTCGGCGGCGACGTCCTTGATGCTCGCCATCGCCTGCTCCCACCTCCTCGTGAAAGCTCATGGAATCGATTACATCGACCTGCACGGAGGAGTGAAATCGATTCCACGCCTCCTGTTCAACCCCTCTGCGGGGGGCCGAGACCACATCGTGATGAACGCCGCTCAGATGAGCACGCGCGAGGTCGCGCAGGCGGACGCCCGGGACCACGCTGGAACCAGAACGGAAGAACGACGTCGCGAGGCCCTTGAGCTGCAGCTTCGGCGAAGCGGGGACCGGAGACGGAGGAGCCATGACGTCAGCGACCCGTGACGAGGTCCCCGTCGCCCTCGAAGGCGACGGCCTCGAACTGCGCCTGAAGCCGATCGGCGGCGGCCTGTCCGTCGGCTACCTCACCCTCCCCCGGGGCACGGACATGGGCCCCGCCCTCAAGGGCCTGCCCGACGACGCCTGCCAGTGCCCGCACTGGGGCTACGTCCTCAAGGGCCGCATCCGTATGCGCACGGCCGAGGGCGAGCGCACTTACGAGGCGGGCCAGGCGTACTACTGGTCACCGGGCCACGTCCCGCTGATCGAGGAGGACACGGAACTGGTCGAGTTCTCCCCGACGGAGGAGTTCGAGAGGGTCATCGACCACGTGCTGTCCCGGGCCGGAGCCTGAGCCCCGGACGACTGCGAAGGTGACCGTGGGCCGCTGAGTGCCCACGGTCACCCGGTTACTCCGCTGTGAACAGCTCCGCCGCGTCCGCGGCGTGTACGGCTCGCTGGGCCCAGACCTGCAACTGGTCGAGGTCCGTGCAGGCGGCGACCCGTTCCCGGACGGCGTGGGGCACCGGGATGCCGCGCCACTCGAGGATGCGCAGCACCATCTGGCGCCGGTCCTCGATACGGCCCTCTTCCCGGCCCTCTTCCCGGCCCTCTTCACGTCCTTCCTCGCGCACCTGCTCGGCCAGCGGGTGGCGCCAGAAGTACTGGATCGCCGTCATCAGGTCCCTCCACATCTGCTTCGCCTGGGGGTCGGCCAGGCACGAGTCGACGAACTGCACGAAGACCGCGGCACTGTCGGAGTCGATGGTCCGCAGGGCGGAAGCCAGCGATTCCAGTATGGCGGGGGCCTGCGGGCCACGCCCGTGTGTCATGGCCGAGAGCACCGCAAGGGGTACGTCCCGCTCGGCCTGCCGCTCGTCCGCGATCACCGGCACGTTGTCCGGGCCCAGCACGAGCGGCCGTACGGTCAGCGAGTTCCAGCCTGGAAAGCCGAACCGGATGGGCTGCGAAGCCCACTTCGCCGTGGCACTGCTCTGGGTGATGACGATGAGCACCGGCTCACACCGGTACTTCTCGTACAGGTAGGACAGGTAGTAGGGCCAGCTGCCCCGTTTGCGCTCGTCCGCCTTCCCCTGTGACTCGACCACGAGCAGGTACGTGCCCTCGTCCGTCTCCGCCCGCAGCAGCGTGTCGACCCGGCGTTCGACCGGTTCGATCTCCGTCAGGTCCACGTTCAGCGCGGCGATCTCCCGAGGCTCGGGAAAGGGGACGTGCAGCACCCGCTGTAACGCCCGCGTCAGCAAGGCCGGGTCCTTTTGGAAGATCCGGTGCAGCGCCTCATGCGACGATCCCACCACTACGCGGCCTCCAGCTCGCACCACACGTACTTTCCCCGGTTGCCGAATCTGGACAACGGCTGCCACCCCCACAGGTCCGAGCAGGCCCGCACCAGCGCGAGCCCTCGCCCTTCCTCCAACTCGGTCGCCCGCTCGAAGGTGACGGGCGGTTCGGGTGGCTCGGGGTCCGCGTCCCACGCCCCGATCCGCAGCGTGCGGGGCGGCGACCACCGCACCCGCAGCGCGGCCGGCCCCTTGGTGTGCCGTACGGCGTTGGAGACCAGCTCGGCGGCCAGCAGTTCGGCGACGTCGACGAGGCTGATCAGGCCGTGCATGGTGAGGATCAGGCGCAGGGTGCGGCGGCTGATGGTGACGGCGCGGAGGTCGTTGGGGATGTAGAGGGAGTACTCCCAGGCTTCGTTTCCGGGCATGCGTCAACTCCGTTGGTTCGGTGGGGAGTCATGTAAGGGCTCGTGGTGTCGTTGCCGCAGCCGTCACGGCAGGACGGAGCGGTGCGCTTCCGGTGCCCCGGCGTTTCGCACTGTGTGCGTCGCGTCACTGACGGTAGGGCCATAATTTGGGACGGTGCAAGTCGTTGTCGTAACCTGCCGCTCGAACGAGGCACTGCCCCCACGTAGTTGGGAGCTAGGAGGAAGTCATGCCGCGCAGGCGCCAGCCCACCGCTCGGCAGGAGCGCTTAGGCGCCGAGCTGCGCAAACTACGTGAGGCTGCCGGACTCAAGGGGCGTGAAGCGGCAGCGCTGCTCGGGACGGACTCGGCTCAGGTGAGTCAGATCGAGTTCGGGACGGCGGGTGTCAGCGAGGAGCGTGTCCGGCGACTGGCGGCTCACTACTCCTGCACGGACACGGAGTTGATCGAGGCGCTGGTGGCGATGGCCACGGACGGAACCCACGGTTGGTGGGAGGAGTACCGGGGTCACCTTCCCACGTCATTCCTCGACCTCGCCGAGCTGGAACACCACGCCTCTTACCGGTGGGACGCGGACTTCCTGCACGTTCCCGGCCTTCTGCAGAACGAGAGCTATGCCCGGGCGCTCTTCTCGTACGTGAACCCTGAGTTCCCCGAGGAGGAGGTAGAGCGCAGGGTGGAGCACCGGATGAAGCGCAAGGTCATCATCGAGCGCTCGGCACCGATCCCGTACAATGCCGTGATTCACGAGGCGGCGCTGCGCATCCGGGTTGGCGACCGCTCCGCAGCGCGGTCCCAGCTCGCTCGTGTTCTGGAGATTTCGGAAGCCTCCCATGTCACCGTGCGCGTCATCCCCTTCGACCTCGACAACTTCGGTGGAGCCGGCAGCGCCATGGTGTACGCGGGTGGCCCCGTGCCCCAGTTGGACACTGTGGTGCGCGACGGCCCGCATGGCACATCGTTCATCGATGCCCAGGCCCAACTCGACCGCTTTCGAACGCTCTTCCGTAGGCTGGAGGAAGTGTCACTTGACCCGGGACGGTCGCGTGACTTCATCCACAGGTTGGCGAAGGAGCTGTGAGTCGATGACCACCCCCGGTAACTGGCGGAAGTCCTCCTACTCCGGCGGCGGCGAGGGCAACGCTTGCGTGGAGATCGCCACCACCCCCACCCACATAGCTATTCGCGACTCCAAAACCCCGGCGGCAGCCCACCTCACCTTCCCCACCACCGCGTTCGCCCCCTTCCTCGCGGCGCTCAAGGAGCAGCACCCCCACCGCTGACGGCCACCCGCTGTCACACCCCCCGGGTACCGTCGGATCATGTCCAACCAGACGGCTGCTGCCCCGCAGGGAGAGCGGCGACTCGCCGTTCTCGAAGGTGTGCTGGAGCGGATCACGTACGCCAATGAGGAGAACGGCTACACGGTCGCCCGCGTCGACACGGGCAGAGGCGGCGGAGACCTGCTGACGGTCGTCGGCGCGCTGCTCGGTGCGCAGGTGGGGGAGTCCCTGCGGATGGAGGGGCGCTGGGGGTCACACCCCCAGTACGGCAAGCAGTTCCACGTGGAGAACTACACCACCGTCCTGCCGGCCACGGTCCAGGGCATCCGCCGGTATCTGGGCTCCGGGCTGGTCAAGGGCATCGGCCCGGTCTTCGCGGACCGCATCACGCAGCACTTCGGGACCGACACCCTGAGGATCATCGAGGAGGAGCCGAAGCGGCTCATCGAGGTCCCCGGGCTCGGGCCCAAGCGGACGAAGAAGATCGCCGACGCCTGGGAGGAGCAGAAGGCGATCAAGGAGGTGATGCTGTTCCTCCAGACCGTGGAGGTCTCCACCTCCATCGCCGTGCGGATCTACAAGAAGTACGGCGACGCGTCCATCGCGGTCGTGAAGAACCAGCCGTACCGCCTCGCCGCCGACGTCTGGGGCATCGGCTTCCTCACCGCCGACAAGATCGCCCGGTCCGTCGGCATCCCGCACGACAGCCCGGAGCGGGTCAAGGCGGGCTTGCAGTACGCGTTGTCGCAGTCCGCCGACCAGGGGCACTGCTACCTCCCGGAGGAGCGGCTGATCGCGGACGCGGTCAAGCTGCTCCAGGTGGACACCGGGCTCGTCATCGAGTGCCTCGCCGAGCTGGCGCGGCCGCCGGAGGACGGGGGCGATCCGGGGGTCGTACGGGAGAAGGTGCCCGGCCCGGAGGGCGACGGCGACGAGCCCGTCACCGCCGTCTACCTCGTCCCCTTCCACCGCGCCGAAGTCGCCCTCGCCGCCCAGCTGCAGCGCCTCCTGCGCACCGAGCAGGACCGGATGCCCGGCTTCCGGGACGTCGACTGGGCCAAGGCCCTCGGCTGGCTGAGGACCCGTACGGGCGCCGACCTCGCGCCCGAGCAGGAGGCCGCCGTCAAGCTGGCGCTGACCGAGAAGGTCGCCGTGCTGACCGGCGGGCCCGGCTGCGGCAAGTCGTTCACCGTGCGGTCCATCGTGGAGCTGGCCCGCGCCAAGCGGGCCAAGGTGCTGCTCGCCGCGCCGACCGGCCGCGCGGCGAAACGGCTCGCCGAGCTGACCGGCGCGGAGGCCTCCACCGTCCACCGGCTGCTGGAGCTGAAGCCCGGCGGGGACGCGGCGTACGACAAGGACCGCCCCCTCGACGCCGACCTCGTCGTCGTGGACGAGGCGTCCATGCTGGACCTCCTCCTCGCCAACAAGCTGGTCAAAGCCGTTCCCCCCGGTGCCCACCTGCTGTTCGTCGGGGACGTCGACCAGCTCCCGAGCGTCGGCGCGGGCGAGGTGCTGCGCGATCTGCTCGCCGACGGCAGCCCGCTGCCCGCCGTACGGCTCACCCGCGTCTTCCGGCAGGCCCAGCAGTCCGGCGTCGTCACCAACGCCCACCGCATCAACGCCGGACAGCACCCCCTCACCGACGGCCTGAAGGACTTCTTCCTCTTCGTCGAGGACGACACCGAGGCCGCCGGACGGCTCGCCGTCGACGTCGCGGCCCGCCGTATCCCGGCCAGGTTCGGGCTCGACCCGCGCCGGGACGTGCAGGTGCTCGCCCCGATGCACCGGGGACCGGCCGGCGCGGGCACCCTCAACGGGCTCCTCCAGCAGGCCATCACGCCCGGTCGGCCCGATCTGCCGGAGAAGAGGTTCGGCGGACGCGTTTTCCGGGTCGGCGACAAGGTCACACAGATCCGCAACAACTACGAGAAAGGGAAGAACGGTGTCTTCAACGGCACCGTGGGCGTGGTCACCGCGCTCGACCCGGTCGACCAGCGCCTGACGGTGCTGACGGACGAGGACGAGGAGGTGCCGTACGACTTCGACGAGCTGGACGAGCTGGCGCACGCCTACGCGGTGACCATCCACCGCTCGCAGGGCAGTGAGTACCCGGCCGTGGTGATCCCGGTCACCACCGGCGCCTGGATGATGCTCCAGCGCAATCTCCTCTACACGGCGGTCACCCGCGCCAAGCGGCTCGTCGTCCTGGTCGGCTCGCGCAAGGCGATCGGGCAGGCGGTGCGCACGGTGTCGGCCGGACGGCGCTGCACGGCGCTGGACTTCCGCCTCTCCGGGGGCCGGCCGGCGGCGTGAGGCCGGGGCGCACCGGGACGGTGTCCGTGAGCGCGACGGAAAAATGATCGATCAAACGAGTCGTAAACGTCACACAGCCCTTCCGGAAGGGGAATCAAGGGGGCAGGATGAGCAAGTTGGCGGCACTGAGTGCCGCCGATAAGCCCAATGGTCGACCCCGAGTGCACTCTCCTGAGCCAAATGGGGGATGGTAGAGACAGTCAGGGCACCTCGAAGATGAGGCACTACGTCGGTGAGGGAAGACGTGAGCGACAACTCTGTAGTACTGCGGTACGACGGTAACGAGTACACCTACCCGGTGATCGACAGCACCGTCGGGGACAAGGGCTTCGACATCGGCAAGCTCCGCGCCCAGACCGGGCTCGTGACCCTGGACAGCGGTTACGGCAACACCGCCGCCTATAAATCCGCCATCACCTACCTCGACGGCGAGCAGGGCATCCTCCGGTACCGCGGCTACCCGATCGAGCAGCTGGCCGAGCGCTCCACCTTCCTGGAGGTGGCCTACCTGCTGATCAACGGTGAACTGCCGACCGTCGACCAGCTCGCCGCGTTCAAGGACGACATCACCCGGCACACCCTGCTGCACGAGGACGTCAAGAACTTCTACCGCGGCTTCCCGCGGGACGCCCACCCGATGGCGATGCTGTCCTCGGTGGTCTCCGCGCTGTCCACCTTCTACCAGGACAGCCACAACCCGTTCGACGAGCAGCAGCGCAACCTCTCCACGATCCGGCTGCTCGCCAAGCTGCCGACGATCGCGGCGTACGCGTACAAGAAGTCGGTCGGCCACCCGTTCGTCTACCCGCGCAACGACCTGGGCTACGTGGAGAACTTCCTGCGCATGACCTTCTCGGTCCCGGCGCAGGAGTACGAGCTGGACCCGATCGTGGTCTCGGCGCTGGACAAGCTGCTGATCCTGCACGCCGACCACGAGCAGAACTGTTCGACCTCCACGGTCCGCCTCGTCGGCTCCTCGCAGGCGAACATGTTCGCGTCGATCTCCGCCGGCATCAACGCGCTGTGGGGCCCGCTGCACGGCGGTGCCAACCAGTCGGTGCTGGAGATGCTGGAGGGCATCCGCGACGCGGGCGGCGACGTCGACTCCTTCATCCGCAAGGTGAAGAACAAGGAGGACGGCGTCCGCCTGATGGGCTTCGGCCACCGGGTCTACAAGAACTTCGACCCGCGCGCCAAGATCATCAAGGCCGCCGCGCACGATGTGCTGTCCGCGCTCGGCAAGACCGACGAGCTGCTGGACATCGCGCTGAAGCTGGAGGAGCACGCGCTTTCCGACGACTACTTCACCGAGCGCAAGCTCTACCCGAACGTCGACTTCTACACCGGCCTGATCTACCGGGCCATGGGCTTCCCGACCGAGATGTTCACGGTCCTCTTCGCCCTCGGCCGCCTGCCGGGCTGGATCGCCCAGTGGCACGAGATGATCAAGGAGCCCGGCTCCCGCATCGGCCGCCCGCGCCAGATCTACACGGGCGTCGTCCAGCGCGACTTCGTCCCGGTCGAGGAGCGCTAGCCGCCGCCGCTGAGCCCAGCGGTCTCCAGGCCCCGTACCCCGCAGGGTGCGGGGCCTTCCTGTGCGCGCGGACAGGCGTACGGGCGCGGGCGGGGCGGCGGGACGGCGGGGAAAAGCGGAAGGCGCCCCGGTGCACCGGTCCCCCCACGGGCCGGCGACCAGGGCGCCTTCCCATGTCCCGGTGCGGATTCCCCCCACGGGATCCGGCCGGGCGTCTGAGAGACCAGCGCCTGAATCGCTGTGAGCACAATGAGCAAAACTCACCGCACTCGGGTGTTGCGTGTTCACCTGTGATGTGCTGACTGCGGTCTGCCGGGACAGCGCACGCTGGGAGGGCCGCTCAAAGCTTCCCGGTGTACGTGCCCCGGCAACGCATCTCCGGAGAGGTCCCCCAAGACATCCCCGGATGCCAGTCGACGCCCCCAAGACGCCTTCTGACATCGCCAACTTAGACCGTCGAACCCCTTCGATGGTTACGTTCACATCACTGTGATCTGCGTCTCTTGCATATGTCCCAAAAGATGCACAAGAGGCCCGATACGACGAACGGGGCTCAAGCGTAAGGATGATGCGCGAGCCTTGTGAAGAGCTTATGTGAGGCTTGCGCCGGATTGAAGGGGGGTCTCGCGGAACGTCCGCAACCGCAAGCTGTTCGTGACCACGAAGACCGAGGAGAACGCCATCGCCGCCCCCGCGATCATCGGGTTCAGCAGCCCCGCCGCGGCCAGCGGCAGCGCGGCCACGTTGTAGCCGAACGCCCAGACGAGATTGCCCTTGATGGTGGCGAGGGTGCGGCGGGAGAGGCGGATGGCGTCCGCCGCGACCCGCAGGTCGCCGCGCACGAGCGTCAGGTCGCCGGCCTCGATCGCCGCGTCGGTCCCGGTGCCCAGGGCGAGCCCGAGGTCGGCCCGGGCGAGCGCGGCCGCGTCGTTGACGCCGTCGCCGACCATCGCGACCGTACGGCCCTCGGCCTGGAGCCGCTCGACGACCGCCACCTTGTCCTCGGGCAGCACCTCGGCGATCACCTCGTCGATGCCGACCTCGGCGGCCACCGCCTCGGCGACCGTCCGGTTGTCGCCGGTCAGCAGCACCGGCGTGAGCCCGAGGGCGCGCAGTTCGCGCACCGCCTCCGCGCTGGTCTCCTTCACGGCGTCCGCGACCGCGAGCACCCCGCGCGCGGCCCCGTCCCAGCCCACCACGACGGCCGTACGGCCCGCGCGCTCGGCCCGCTCGCGGGCCGCGGCCAGCTCCGGGGGCAGGGTGTCGAAGAGGCGGCCCACGGCCACCTCGTGACCCTCCACGCGCCCGCGTACGCCCATGCCGGGCACGTTCTCGAACCGCTCGGCCTCCGGCAGCTCCCCGGCCCGCTCCGCGGCACCCGCGGCCACCGCGCGGGCGACGGGGTGCTCGGAGGCGTGCTCCAGGGCGCCCGCGAGCCGCAGCACCTGCTTCTCGTCGGCGCCCTCGGCGGCGTACACCTCCTGGAGGGTCATCCGGCCGGTGGTGACGGTGCCGGTCTTGTCGAGGACGACGGTGTCGACGCGGCGGGTGGACTCCAGGACCTCGGGTCCCTTGATGAGGATGCCGAGCTGGGCGCCGCGCCCGGTGCCGACGAGCAGCGCGGTCGGCGTGGCCAGGCCCAGCGCGCACGGGCAGGCGATGATCAGCACGGCGACGGCGGCGGTGAACGCGGCCACGGTGTCGCCGGTGGCGCCCAGCCAGCCGCCGAAGGTGACGGCCGCGATCAGCAGCACCACGGGCACGAAGACCGCGGCGACCCGGTCGGCGAGCCGCTGCACCCGCGCCTTGCCGTTCTGCGCGTCCTCGACCAGCCTGGCCATCCGGGCGAGCCGGGTGTCGGCGCCGATCCGGGTGGCCTCCACGACCAGGCGGCCGGCGGCGTTCACGGTGGCGCCCGTGACGGCGTCCCCGACGGTGACGTCCACCGGCACGGACTCGCCGGTCAGCATGGAGACGTCCACCGCGGAACTGCCCTCGACCACGGTGCCGTCGGTGGCGATCTTCTCCCCGGGCCGTACGACGAACCGGTCGCCCACCGCCAGCTGCCCGACCGGGATCCGCACCTCGCGCCCCGCGCGCAGCACGGCCACGTCCTTGGCGCCCAGCTCCATCAGGGCGCGCAGCGCGGCACCCGCGCGGCGCTTGGCGCGGGCCTCCAGATAGCGGCCGAGCAGCAGGAACGCGGTGACGCCGGCGGCGACCTCCAGGTAGATGGCGGAGGTGCCGTCGGCGCGGCTGACGGTGAGGTCGAAGCCGTGCCGCATGCCGGGCATGCCCGCGTCGCCGAAGAACAGCGCCCACACGGACCAGCCGAACGCGGCCAGCGTGCCGACCGACACCAGGGTGTCCATGGTGGAGGCGGCGTGCCGCGCGTTGGTCCAGGCGGCTTGGTGGAAGGGCAGCCCGCCCCAGACGACGACGGGCGCGGCGAGCGTGAGGGAGAGCCACTGCCAGTTGTCGAACTGCAGGGCGGGGACCATCGCGAGCAGCACGACGGGGACGGCGAGGACGGCGGAGACGACGAGTCGTTGCCGCAGGGCGGCGAGGTGCGGGTCCGCCGCGTCCGGGTCCTCGGGCCGTAGGTCCTCGGTGGCGGGGGCCGGGGCGGGTGGTGGGGGTTCCTCCGCGGTGTAGCCGGTCCTCTCGACGGTGGCGATCAGGTCGGCGACCTCGGTCCCGGCGGGGTAGGTGACCTTGGCCTTCTCGGTGGCGAAGTTCACCGTGGCGGTGACCCCGTCCATCCGGTTGAGCTTCTTCTCGACGCGGGCGGCGCAGGCCGCGCAGGTCATGCCGCCGATCAGCAGCTCGACCTGCGAGGTCGCGGGCGCGTCCACGGGTGTGTCCGTGGGGGTGCCGGCGGGTGTGTCAGTGGTGGTCATGTCCGGGCTCCAGACGACGGACCGGACCGTACGCCCCCATTGTCGGTGGTGTACGGCCCGGTGTCGGCGGTCGTGGCTTCGTTGCGGCTCAGGCGCGGCCGACCAGCTCGTAGCCGGCCTCGTCGACGGCGGCGCGCACGGCCTCCTCGTCCAGCGGGGCTTCGGAGACGACGGTGACCTCGCCCTTGGCGGCGACGGCCTGCACCGACGTCACGCCGGGCAGCCGGCCGAGTTCGGCGGAGACCGAGCCCTCGCAGTGTCCGCAGCTCATGCCGGTCACCTGGTAGACGGTGGTGACGGAACCCTGGGTGTCGGTCTGGGCGCTCATGTCGTTACTCCTCGTCGAGGCGTATGGGGCCGGTGGGGGCTCGGGGGCACCCCACGCATTCCACGCTATACCCCTAGGGGGTATCAGTTCAACTCCGGCACCGCTCCGCGCCGGGCAAACGAGCCCAAACTGGAGCAACTGGCGGCCGGCATGCCATAACTCCGGATGGCCCACCTCCGTTTTATGGGTGCGGGTGAGTGCCCGCGAGAAGTCAGGAAGGCAGGAAACCCATGAGACGGACTACCCGAAACGGTGTGATCGCCGTCGCCGCCGCCTCCGGCGCGATGGCCGTGGCGTTCCCGGTGTCCGCCGCCTTCGCGGCCGACGGGGCCGCCGCCGACGGTACGGCGGCCGGCTCGCCCGGGGTGCTCTCCGGCAACTCCCTCCAGGTGCCGGTGCACGTGCCGGTGAACGTCTGCGGCAACACCGTCAACGTCGTGGGGCTGCTCAACCCGGCCGCGGGCAACACCTGTGTGAACGGCGGTGCCGCGAAGGCCGACGGCAAGGAGAAGAGCGACGCGGCCAAGACCGGCGGCGGGTCGGCCACGTCCGGTGGGGCCTCGGCGCACGGAGTCACCGAGGGTTCCCCCGGCGTGCTGTCGGGCAACAACCTCCAGCTCCCGATCGACGTGCCGGTGAACGTCTCCGGGAACAGCGTCAACGTGGTCGGCGTAGGCAACCCGGCCGTCGGCAACGAGTCGGTCAACGGCTCCGGCGACCATGCGATCTCGCACACCGCGGTCCCGAAGCCCCGGGCTCCCAAGCCCCCGGCCACCCCCGACCGGTCCCACGTCGAGCCGCACGCCCCGCACACCTCCTACACCCCGCACGCGATGGCGCCCTCGCTCGCCCACACCGGAGCGGACCTCACGGCCCCCGCTCTCGCGGGCAGTCTCGCGCTCATCGTCACGGGCGGGATCCTGTACCGTCGCTTCAACCCGACCCGCACCCGCTGACCGGGATCGGAGCCGCAGCACACACCGGTCCGGCATGACCGGTCCGGACGCGTCACGGGCCCCGGGAGACACTCCCTGTCTCCCGGGGCCCGATGCGTTGTGTCCTGCGCCCGCTCGAGGGCCGAGGCCCTCCTTCGGCGTCACGTCCACGAAGCGGCACGCGCCCGGCCTTCAGCCCGACCGCACGAAGGGCACGCACGGATCGGGATGATCTGTGCGTGCCCTGTGCCGAGGGCGGCGAGGCGGGCGGTCAGAAGGCCCGGTTGCTGCAACCCATCTCGGAACCGAGCTCGCTCTGTTGCGCACCCGGGTTGCCCTCACCGTTGAGCAGGTTGCCCGCCAGGCCGGTGAGGACACCGAGGCTGCCGATCACCTCGATGTTCATGTCGTGCGAACGGCACTCGATGCCCTGCGTGATGTCGAAGTCGTGGCCCGGCTCACCGTGTGCGAAGGCGGTGCCGGTGCCGAGGGAGCCGACACTGCCGAGGAGGGCGCCCATGAGGACTGCCTTGTGAAACGTGCGCATGGTTTCTCCGTTGGTTGAGCGGTCGATCTGCACGAGATCGATTCGGTATGGCAGACGTGCGGGGAGGCCGTCAGCCGAGTCGGGGGAGTCCCAGCTGGCCGACCGGAGGCGCGGCGACCTGCCCGAGGCCGACCGGAGCCAGCTCCGGCACGCTCCCCGGGGTGACATGCGGGTTGACCAGCGGGTTGATCTGCGGGTTCACCTGGGGGTTCACCTGCGGGGCGACGGACATCGGAGGCTCCGGGCCGAACGCCTGGGGCACGGCCACCTGCGGGGCGACCTGCGGCATGACCTGAGGCATGACCTGCGGCACCACCTGCGCCGGTTGCGCGGGGGCCGCCTGCACGGGCTGCGCGGGAGCCGCCTGCACGGGCTGCGCGGGAGCCGCCTGCTGGGGATACGGCGTGGTGGAAGCCTGCGCCGTTCCCTGCGACGTGGCCGTGGCGGCGGCGTAGCCCGTCTGCTGCTGCGGCTGGGCCGGCTGAGGAGCGGGCGCCACGGGTGCGGCCTGGGGAGCCGGGTACTCGGGAGCCGGCGCCGGAGCCGGACTGCCGGATCCGGCCGGAGCGTCGGCATGGCTGACGCCGACGCCGATGACGGACAGACCGCCGGCCGCCGCTACAAAGAGCGCGGCCTTGTGAAGCT
Organism: Streptomyces sp. JB150; assembly: GCF_011193355.1. GTDB lineage: Bacteria > Actinomycetota > Actinomycetes > Streptomycetales > Streptomycetaceae > Streptomyces. Next base: position 2,645,817 of record NZ_CP049780.1, on the reverse strand, counting down.
TGCGCATGGAACCCTCGGCCCTTCGATACCTGAAACACTGCATTCAGTGCGGTGACGCGTGCGGCCGGTGCGGTAGTCGAACTGCACGGTCGGCAGCGGTAATCGCCGCATTGCACGCGGACTCGCGTCGGAGGCGGCAGCGAATCCCTCGGACCTGTTCGGATCGAAGGCCGCTGCCCTTTCCCCGTTGGAACGAGAAATTTCTCGCCGTGGTAACGGTCCTGAGAAGCCGTCACCCATTTGCCGTCCGGCGCGGCGCCCCGTTCCTCTCACGCCCCTGCGGCAATCGGGTGACCCCCCGTGTGGCGGCCGTATCTGAGCCCGCGCCCGTCTCGTTCCCCACGGAGTCGAGCGGCGTTACTCCGTCGCCGCATTCCACCAGTTCCGTCCACAGGTCAAGAAGGGCCGAGGATCCCATGCGCAAGCTTCAGCAAGTCGCGCTCGTCGTCGCAGCAGCCGGCGGTCTGTCCGCCGTCGGTGCCGGCCCCAGCTCCGCCGCCACCCCCGTCGCGCACAACGGGGGCGCGCCGTCTCCCGTTTCGCAGCCGGACGCCCAGGCCGCCTCGGCCTCCTCCTCGCAGGCGACCGCGCAGACCTACGGCTCGCTGACCCCCCGGCAGGCGGCCCCGCAGCAGCCTGCCCCGCAGCGCGGCACCCAGGTCGCCCCCCAGATCAACCCGCAGCTGAATCCGCAGGTCAGCCCGCAGCTCACGCCGCAGGCCCCGCAGTCGCAGCAGGGCGGCCCGGTGTACCAGAACAACCTGTTCCGGCCGTACCAGGAGTGCAGCCCGCAGACCTTGCTCGACGCGAACGTCCCGGTCGCCCTGCTTGCCGCGGCCGAGACGCGAGGCGTCGACTGCACCCAGGCCAACAGCCAGGCCAACTCCCTCGCCGGCGCGACGGCCATGCGCCAGTAGTCCTCCGCACGGCCGCAGCACCGGCACCGGACACGGGCCCTCGGTATCGCACCGACGAGTCCGTGCGCATGTGTTACGGCGTTCGGGTGCTTCTGCTTCCGAGTCGCGAACACGGCGCGTCCTTGTCCGTTTTGCAAGCCTTTGTACTAGTCTCTCGTAACTGTAAGAAGTCGATCTGCTTCAGATCGCACGGACTCACTCCATCGGAGAAGACATGCGCAAGCTTCGCAACGTTGCTGTTCTGGTGGCCGCGCTCGGCACCATCGGGATGGTGGGCGGCACGGCCCACGCGAACGACGGCAAGGACGGCGACAAGTTCAGCATCACGCAGAGCACCGAGTGCAAGTCGCACGACCTGAACCTGGACATCCTCGGCAACGTCGGCATCCTCAACGGCCTGCTGGGCAACGCGCTGAACGGCGAGGGCAACCCGGGCGCCCAGTCCACCGAGCTCGGCTCGACCATGGGCTGCAACAACAGCGCCTTCTAAGAGCCTGTTCGGCGCACAGGCGCTGAAACAACGCATGGTCCCGGCACCGGGTATCGGGTAGGTGCCGGGGCCATCCGCATGAACCACCCGTGCGGTCCTCATGACCGCATGAACCGCGATTCCGGACGCATCGCGTCCACCTCACCTCACTGGAGATGACATGCGCAAGCTTCGCACGGCCGCCGTCCTCGTCGCGGCACTCGGCAGCGTCGGGCTCCTGGGCGCGGGCGCTGCCCACGCCGGCACGGGCGGCGACGAGTTCCAGATCAAGCAGAGCAGCGTGTGTAAGTCGCACGACGCCAACGTCGACGTCCTCGGCAACGTCGGCATCCTCAACGGCCTGGGTGGCAACCTGCTGAACGGCGAGGGCAACCCGGGTGCCCAGCTGACCGAGCTCGGCTCGACCATGGGCTGCAACAACAGCGCCTTCTAAGAGCCTGTTCGGCGCACAGGCGCTGAAACAACGCATGGTCCCGGCACCGGGTATCGGGTAGGTGCCGGGGCCATCCGCGTGCACCACCCGTGCGGTCCTCATGACCGCACGGGTGGTGATCCTCAGTGACTTCGCGTGAGGCGACTGCCTTTCCCGGTGTCCGGCACATGCGCCGGGCGCCGGGAATTTCCGTTTTCCCGCGACGGACCACCGCGGAGGAAACAGCGATGCCGGGCCGGGATCTGTCCCGGCCCGGCATGTGCCGGACGTTTTCTCAGCGCTTGACGCTCGGCTTCTTGAATCCCTCGGGCAGTTCCACCCTGTTGGAGCACTCGACGTTCTCCCCGACGCTGACCGAGCCGCCGTCCGTCGGCCGCTCCTCCGGGAGCACCACGTGCGGCCGGTCGACCACCGTGCAGCTCTGCTCCTGCTTGATGGTGTACGTGCCGTCCTTCTCGACGAGGGTCTCGCTCTCACGGACGCAGACGGTGCCCCCCTGTGCCGTGATCCGGCATTCGGCCGGGTCTCCGACCGCGTACGCGTGTCCGGCACCGGCGCACACCATGGCGAGACTTCCTACGAGTCCCGAGACGGTGACGATCTTCTGCAGAGTCAACATGTGCTGCTTTCCTTTACGACGGAGGCCCGGGCGCCTGTGCCGACGATCGGCGTGCGCCCGGGCCCGAGAAGGTCGAAACAGTGCATCCTGCGCCTGGCTGCGTGCGGAGGCGGGATGGCGGCAGCCCGGACGTGTGCTGTCTGATCGCCGCACGTCCGGGCTGTCCTCACCGCCGGCGTCACTCGACGCGCCCTGGGCGCCGAGGGACGGACCGTCGGTAAGTCGTTACTCGCCCTGGTATCCGGCGTACTGCGGCCCCTCCGGCTGGGCCTGCGGCTGGGCGACCGGCTGGCCTTCCGGCTGGGCGACCGGCTGGCCTTCGGGCTGAGCCTGCGGCTCGGCCGCGGGCAGGATGACCGGCTGGGCCTGCGGCTGGGCGACCGGCTGGGCCTGCGGCTGGGCGATGGGCTGGGCGACCGGCTGGGCCTGCGGCTGGGCGACCGGCTGGAGCTCGGGGTGGTGGGCCTGCGGCTGAGCGTAGAAACCGCCGCCGACGGCGACGGCGTTCGCCGACGAGTTGGCCACGGCGACGACCGCCGGAGCCGCGTCGTGCCCTTCGTAGGCGAAACCGACACCGGCACCGAGGCCGGACAGCCCCATGACCGTCGCCGCTACGACTGCCGCGCGCTGAAACGTACGCATATTTGACCCTTTCTCATCCAGGTTGACCACCTGGGTCGACTACTGAACGTGAGCCTATACATACGTGGGGTAGTAACTCCGGTATCTACACCCCCATGTCGCAACGGCCCCTCCTATGTCGTACGGGCGCGCGGCGGCGGAGAGCGGACGACTCCGGTCGTGGCGTCCGGAGGGGTGGGTCTGGGGCTACGGCCTGTCGTCGACCGTTCCGAGTACGCGCCCAGTCTCCGGGGAGCAGGTCACCCTGGGGCCGACTCGCATCGTGCCGCCGCCCGGGGTGACGGGCAGTGTCACGGGCTCCACCGGCCGGCAGGTCTCCTGGTGGGGGATGGTGCCGCCCTCGGGAATGACGCCCGTGATCCGCTGGACGCAGGTGATGTTGCCCTGTGCGTCTCGTGTGCAGGTGCCCGGATTCCCGGCGTGTGCCTGGGTGATGCCGGTGCAGGCCAGGACCAGGCCACCGACGAGGCCCGAGAGGGCCGCGGCCTTTCTCGTGCTGAACATGTGATGCGCTTCCCTCTGTAGGGTGCCCGGACCCTCCGGGCACCGCGCGCCCGGACGTCGCCGTGCCGGGCCCGTTTCGGACGCCCGGGCGGCCGGTCGGCCGAACGGGGCCCTTCAAGCCGTGGCTCGAAGGGCCCCGTTCCGGGCGTCGCGCGCGAATGGCGCTGTGGAACTCAGCCGTTGAAGGCGTCGTTGTACTGGTCGCAGGTGGTGTCCAGGGTGCCGGCGAGGCCGAGCACTCCGATCGGGATGTTGTTCTCGACCACCGTCTGCGGGCTGCACTCCTGGTACGGGCGGAAGAGGTTGGCTACCTGCGGCCCCTCGTCGGAGGTGCCGGCGGTGGCGGTGCCGGCGCCGATGGCCGACAGTCCGCCGGCGGCCACTGCTGCGATCACGACCTGCTGAAGCTTGCGCATGGAACCCTCGGTTCTTCGCTCGTCAAGACGAGTCTGTTGCCTAGCGTTACTGCACGAACACTATCAGTAAGGGGCGGGTTGCTTCATGTCGGACATCTGTGTCGTGAGAGTGGCAAGAGGTGTCGGATGTGTCGATCAGTCGCGAAATGGCGTTCCAAACGCCGCAGTTGCGGTGCGGCGCGTGCCGTCGCGTGTCGGGCGGCGGTGTCGGGTGCGGGGTGACGCCGCCACCAACACGGGGGAGCCGGCGAACAGTTGTCTCAGGAGAAGGTCGGCTCCGAGGTCCGGAGACGGTCGCGGGCCGGTGCGGAGGCGATCAGGTCCCGCAGTCCCTCGACGTACAGCCGTACGTTCCGGTAGGCGACGTCGGTGTCCGGGTAGCGGCAGGCGAGCCACAAGCCTTCGTGGAGCCGGTTGACCCAGACGCACACCTGATCGCCGTACGACACCCGGATCAGCCCGTACGCCTTCTTCTCGGCCCAGCGGGCCGCGCCCGGAATGAGGCGGGCGTCGACGTACGAGACGATCGAGTGCATGTCGGGTGATGTCGGACGGAAGTCCGAACCGAGCAGGCGCAGGACGCGCGCCAGCGGGATGCGGGCCAGTGACCGGTTGGCCCGCAGTTCCGAGCGGACGGCGGTGAGCGCGCTGCCGAAGTCCCGCGTCGCGGGCACCTCGATCGGTGCGCCGCCCACGTACCAGCCCACGGAATCCGACCAGGCGGACTTCAGCCGGGTGTGGAACGGGACGACCGTGCGGTAGTAGGGCTGCCCGCCGAGTTCGTGCACGATCAGGCTGGTCGCGGCGAGGATGCCCACGAGGCTGCCGCCGTAGGGCCGGCAGTGCTCCTCGAACGCGGCGGCCGCGTCCGCGTCGAGCAGCGGCTCGCACATCAGCTTCTGGGTGGGCAGCACACCACCGGGTTGCAGACCGAGGTCGACGGGGAACTGCGGAAGCCGCCCGTCGCACCGGCGGATGAACTCACGCCAGCGCGCCACGATGGTGTGCGTGTCGTCGATCCCGTCGGCGTCCGCCCGCTCCTGGTGGCAGAAGTCGACGTAACTCCCCACGGGCGGGCCGGCGACGGGCCGGCCCGTGACGCCCGCCAGGTAGAGGTCGTGGATCTCCTGCGGGATGCGCTGCAGGGAGTAGGCATCGACGTTGGTGTGGTCGAAGGCCATGTACACACTGGTGGATTCGTCCCGCAGGACCGCCGCGTAGATGAGGTTCGGCCAGTCGAGCGCGTCCGCCGCGACGTCGAACCGGTCCTGCAGGTACCGGATCAGCGTGTCCGCGTCGGTGAAGTCGCCGACCTCCTCGCGCTGCAGGGACACGTCCTTCTCCGCGAGCGTGAACCGGTGCATGTCGTCGCCGACCCACCGGAAGCCGCTGCGCAGCGTCTCGTGGCGCAAGGTCCACTCGCGCAGGGCCCGTTCCAGCGCGCCGAGGTCGGCGCGGCCCGGCAGGTCGAACGCCGTGCCCAGCCAGGTCGGGACGAACAGCCCGTCGTCACGTACCGATCGGGCCGTTCTCACGTGCGACTCTTGGATGTACGCGGGCGGCCGCGGGTCGGGTGGCAGCACTGCCGCCGCCGCGATGGTCGCCGGGCTGAACGTCCACTCGACGAGCCGTCCGGGCCGGACCTCGCAGCGCTGAATGTCAGAAATTCGCACAGTGGCGTCTCCTTCGCAGAAGACACCAGCTTGATCAAGGGTGGGCCGCGCGCGGTCGGTGGGCGCTGTGTCGCCGGTTTTTCAGCGTGATGTGTGATGCCTCGAACGACGAAGCGATCCACCACCGGCGGTGACCGGACGCCGTGTCCGCCGTCGGGTGTCGGGATCGCGTCGCCCTGCCCGGGGCGCGCAGGTGAAGCCGGCCGCCGGCGGGGCGGCGATCAGCTGTCTCTGCGTGGGCGGTTGCCGGGCCGGGAGGCGACCCAGGCGCGGATGGTGTCGGAGTACCAGTACGGCTTGCCGGCCTCGACGTGGTCGGGCGGGGGCAGCAGTCCGTGCTTGCGGTAGGACCGCACGGTGTCCGGCTGCACTCGGATGTGCGCCGCGATGTCCTTGTAGGACCAGAGCCTTCGGTCGGTCATGGGGGTGCACCTCCCTGCGCGCACCGCGGCGGAGACCGGGACGGCCGCCGGGGGGACCGGGCGCTGCGCTGGCATCACCAATGCTGTGCTCGATGAACGACGGCGAGTGACACCGCGTGGCCGCTTGTCGACCAGGTGTGACCGCGGGCTCGCGCAGGTGCGACATGTGTGACAGGGAGGAGGTATTTGTGACGCATTGGACATAAACGGTGACGAGGGGATCGCGGGCCGGGCGGACCACGGCTCCGGTTGGCTGGTCCGAATGTCTGGACAAACTATTGACAGGGCTCGGTGCGCGGGGCTAGAAAGCCGGGGAGAGCCACGACGAAGGGAAGCCGATGGCCTACGACCTGATCACCATGGGGCGGATCGGAGTGGACCTGTACCCGCTGCAGACCGGTGTCCCGCTCGCCCAGGTGTCGTCGTTCGGCAAGTTCCTCGGCGGGTCGGCGACGAACGTCGCGGTCGCCGCAGCCCGGCTCGGCCGGCACACCGCCGTGGTCACCCGCACCGGCGACGACCCGTTCGGCACCTACCTCCACCAGGCGCTGCGCGACTTCGGCGTGGACGACCGCTGGGTCACCGCCGTGCCCGGACTGCCCACCCCGGTCACCTTCTGCGAGGTGTTCCCGCCGGACGACTTCCCGCTGTACTTCTACCGGCAGCCCAAGGCCCCCGACCTGGAGATCGACGCCCACGAACTCGACCTCGACGCCCTGCGCGACGCCCGGATCTTCTGGGTGACCGGCACCGGCCTGAGCGAGGAGCCCAGCCGTACGGCGACCCTCGCCGCCCTCGCCCACCGCGCCAGGGCGGCCACCACCGTCTTCGACCTGGACTGGCGGCCCATGTTCTGGCAGGACCCCGACGCCGCCCGCCCCTTCTACGCGGAGGCGCTGAAACACACCACCGTCGCCGTCGGCAACCTCGACGAGGTGCGGGTCGCCACCGGCGTGCGCGAGCCGCGTGCCGCCGCCCGTGCCCTGCTGGACGCCGGGGTCGAGCTGGCCGTCGTCAAGCAGGGGCCCAAGGGTGTCCTCGCCGTCGACCGGCAGGGTGATGTCGCCGAGATCCCGCCGCTGCCGGTGAAGGTCCTCAACGGCCTCGGCGCCGGTGACGCCTTCGGCGGCGCCCTCTGCCACGGCCTGCTCGCGGGCTGGGACCTGGAGCGGATCATGCGGTACGCCAACGCCGCCGGCGCGATCGTCGCCTCCCGCCTGGAGTGCTCCTCCGCGATGCCGGTACCGGACGAGATCGAGGCGGCGCTGAGCGCGGGGGCGGTGCTGTGAGGGCGGGCCGGGTGACGGGCGCTCGCCACGAGGAGGGCGCCTTCGCGGCGTCCGCAGCGTCCGGGGCGCTTGAGGCATCCGGGGCGACCGCGGCGACCGAAGCCCCCGCCGTCGCGAAGGGCATCCCCACCGCCGGCGAAGGCACCCCCACCGCCGGCATCCCCGCCATCGACGTCCCCGAGCTGGTCCGCCTCCGCACCCACCACCCCGAGGCAGTCGCCGAGGCCGCCGCCCGCCGCACCCGCCGGCCCCTGCTCAAGGACACCGGCCGCCTGATGATCGTGGCCGCCGACCATCCGGCGCGCGGCGCGCTCGGCGTGGGCGACCGCAAGCTCGCCATGGCCAACCGCGCCGACCTGCTGGGCCGCCTGTGCCTGGCGCTCGGCCGCCCCGGCGTGGACGGCGTCCTCGCTACCGCCGACATCCTCGACGACCTGCTCCTGCTCGGCGCGCTCGACGGCAAGGTCGTCATGGGCTCGATGAACCGCGGCGGCCTCCAGGGCGCCCGCTTCGAACTCGACGACCGCTTCACCGGCCACCGCCCCGAGGACATCCAGCGGCTCGGCTTCGACGCCGGGAAACTGCTGCTGCGCATCGACTACGACGACCCGGGCTCCCTCACCACCCTGGAGTCCGCCGCCCGCGCCATCGACGAGATGGCGGCCCGCCGGCTTCCGGTGTTCGTCGAGCCGTTCATCAGCCGTCGCGACCCGGACGGACGGCTGCGCAACGATCTGTCCGCCGAGGCCGTGACCCGCTCCATCGCCATCGCCTCGGGCCTGGGCGGCAGTTCGGCCTACACCTGGCTGAAGGTCCCGGTCACCGAGAACCCCGGCGACATGGACCGGGTCATGGCCACCTCCACCCTCCCGGCGGTGCTGCTGGGCGGTGAGGTGGGGGACGATCAGGACGGCGCGTACGAGAAGTGGCACGCCGCGCTCCAACTGCCCACCGTGCGCGGCCTGGTGGTGGGCCGGTCGCTGCTCTACCCGGCGGACGGCGACGTGGCCGCCGCCGTGGACACCGCCGTAGGACTGCTGTGAGGGCCCGCATGAACGACGAGCTGTACCTGCCCAAGGGCACGACCGCGGACGCGCACCACATCCTCGCCATCGACCCGAAGCGGGCCGGCTGGACCTACAGCAGCCTGCGCGTCGTCGAACTCCCGCCCGGCGGCGGCCACACCCTGCTCGCCGGGGACAGCGAGTGGATCGTGCTGCCCCTCAGCGGTGGCTGTACGGTGCAGGTCGACGACCAGGTGTTCCAACTCCTGGGCCGCCAGGACGTGTTCGCGTCCGTCACGGACTTCGCGTACGTCCCCCGGGACACCCGGGCACAGATCGCCTCCGGCGCGGGAGGCCGCTTCGCCCTGGCAGGAGCGAAGTGCGAGCGACGACTCCCCGCCCGCTACGGCCCCGCGCCGGAGGTCCCCGTCGAGCAGCGCGGCAGCGGCACCTGCGCCCGCACCGTGCGCAACTTCGCCTCCGCCGACGCCTTCGACTGCGACAGGCTCATCGCCGTCGAGGTGATCACACCGGGCGGCAACTGGTCGTCGTACCCGCCGCACAAGCACGACGAGCACCGGCCCGGCGAGGAGTCGCAGCTGGAGGAGATCTACTACTTCGAGATCGCCGGCCCGCACGGCTTCGGCTACCAGCGGGTGTTCCCCTCCCGCGAGGGCGGCGCCGACGTGCTCGCCGAGGTCCGCTCCGGCGACACCGTCCTCGTGCCGGACGGCTGGCACGGCCCGTCCGTCGCCCAGCCCGGCCACGACATGTACTACCTGAACGTCATGGCCGGCCCGGGCGAGACCCGGGAGTGGCGGATCTGCTTCCACCCGGACCACACAGAAAGCACAGGGGGCTACCGATGACCGTCCGGCTCACCGTCGCCCAGGCACTCGTCCGCTTCCTCGCCGCCCAGTACACCGAACGCGACGGCGAGCGGCGCCGGCTGATCGGCGCGACCTGGGGGATCTTCGGCCACGGCAACGTCGCCGGGATCGGCCAGGCGCTCGTCGAGTACGCCGACGTCATGCCGTACCACCAGGGCCGCAACGAACAGGCCATGGTGCACGCGGCGGTCGGCTACGCACGGCAGTCGGGCCGCCTGTCCACGCACGCCGTCACGACCTCCATCGGCCCCGGCGCCACCAACCTGGTCACCGGCGCCGCCCTCGCCACCATCAACCACCTGCCGGTCCTGCTCCTGCCCGGCGACGTCTTCGCCGCCCGCCCCGCCGACCCGGTCCTCCAGCAGCTCGAAGTGCCGTACGCCGGCGACGTGTCCGTCAACGACACCCTGCGCCCGGTGTCCCGCTACTTCGACCGGATCACCCGCCCCGAAGCCCTGATCCCGGCCGCCCTGCAGGCCGTGCGGGTGCTCACCGACCCCGTCGAGACCGGCGCCGTCACCCTCGGCCTGCCGCAGGACGTGCAGGCCGAGGCGTACGACTGGCCGGAGGAGTTCTTCGCCGACCGCACCTGGGTGGTACGCCGGCCCGGCGCCGACCCGACCGAGCTGGCGGAGGCCGTACGGGTGATCCGCGGCGCGCACCGGCCGCTGATCGTCGCGGGCGGCGGCGTCCACCACAGCCGCGCCGAGGCCGCCCTCGCCGAGTTCGCCGAGACCACCGGCATCCCCGTCGCCTCCACCCAGGCGGGCAAGGGCTCCCTGCCCCACGACCATCCGCAGGACGTCGGCGGCATCGGCCACACCGGCACCGCCACCGCCGACGAGCTGGCCCGCGCCGCCGACCTGGTGATCGGCGTCGGCACCCGCTGGACCGACTTCACCACCGCGTCGAACACCCTCTTCGCCGGGGAGAACGTCCGCTTCGTCAACCTGAACATCGCGCCCCTCGACGGCCACAAGATGGCCGGCCTGGCGCTGGTCGCCGACGCCCGCAGCGGCCTGACCGAGCTGACGGACGCGCTGCGGCTGCACGGCCACCGCGTCACCGACGCCTACCGGGCCGGTTACACCGAGGCCAAGGAGCGCTGGGAGCAGCGCGTCGACTCCGCCTACGCCGCCCACGACCCGGACGCCCGGCCCACCCAGACCCAGGTGCTCGGCGCGCTCGACGCCCTCGTCGACGAACGGGACGTCATCATCAACGCGGCCGGGTCCCTCCCCGGCGACCTGCACAAACTCTGGCGGGCCCGGTCGCACGACCAGTACCACCTGGAGTACGGCTACTCCTGCATGGGTTACGAGATCCCCGCCGCGATCGGGGTGAAGCTCGCCGCGCCGGACCGGCCGGTGTGGGCGCTGGTCGGCGACGGCACGTATCTGATGATGCCGACGGAGATCGTGACCGCCGTGCAGGAGGGCGTCGCGATCAAGGTCCTGCTGGTGCAGAACCACGGCTACGCCTCCATCGGCGGGCTCTCCGAGTCCGTCGGCGCCGAGCGGTTCGGCACCGCCTACCGCTTCCCGGCCGGCGACGGCACCTACACCGGGGCCCCGCTCCCGGTCGATCTCGCCGCCAACGCCGAGTCCCTCGGCATGCGGGTGCTGCGCGCCCGCACCGTCCGTGACCTGCGCACCGCCCTCGCGGAGGCGCGGGCCGCCGACACTCCCACATGTGTCTACGTGGAGACCGAAACGGCAGACACAGTGTCGGGCGCGCCCGAGGCGCAGGCCTGGTGGGATGTACCTGTGGCCGAGACCGCGACCCGGCCGTCCGCGGTCAAGGCACGTGAGCTGTACGAACGGCACGTCTCGACGCGACGCCGCCATCTGTGAAGGAGTAACCGGGCATGACGAAGATCGTCAACCACTGGATCGGCGGCAAGACCGTCGAGGGCGCGTCGGGCACGTTCGGGCCCGTCACGGACCCGGCGACCGGCGCGGTCACCACGAAGGTCGCGTTCGCGTCGGTGGACGAGGTGGACGCGGCGGTCGCCGCCGCGCGGGAGGCGTTCGCCACCTGGGGCCAGTCCTCGCTGGCGCAGCGCACCTCCATCCTGTTCCGGTTCCGCGCGCTGCTGGACGCGCACCGCGACGAGATCGCCGAGCTGATCACCGCCGAGCACGGCAAGGTCCACTCCGACGCCCTGGGCGAGGTCGCGCGCGGCCTGGAGATCGTCGACCTGGCCTGCGGGATCAACGTCCAGCTCAAGGGCGAGCTGTCCACGCAGGTCGCCAGCCGCGTCGACGTGGCCGCGATCCGCCAGCCGCTCGGCGTCGTCGCCGGCATCACGCCGTTCAACTTCCCGGCGATGGTGCCGATGTGGATGTTCCCGCTGGCCATCGCCTGTGGCAACACCTTCGTGCTGAAGCCGAGCGAGAAGGACCCGTCGGCGTCGGTCCGCCTCGCGGAGCTGCTGGCCGAGGCCGGCCTGCCGGACGGTGTCTTCAACGTCGTGCACGGCGACAAGGTGGCCGTCGACCGGCTGCTGGAGCACCCCGACGTCAAGGCGGTGTCCTTCGTCGGCTCCACCCCGATCGCCCGCTACATCCACACCACCGCCTCCGCGAACGGCAAGCGCGTCCAGGCGCTCGGCGGCGCCAAGAACCACATGCTGGTGCTGCCCGACGCCGACCTGGACGCCGCCGCGGACGCCGCCGTCTCGGCCGCCTACGGCTCGGCGGGCGAGCGCTGCATGGCCATCTCCGCGGTCGTGGCGGTCGGCTCGATCGGCGACGAGCTGGTGGAGCGGATCCGCGAGCGCGCCGAGAAGATCAAGATCGGTCCCGGCAACGACCCGGCGTCCGAGATGGGCCCGCTCATCACCAGGGCCCACCGCGACAAGGTCGCCTCCTACGTGCACAACGCGGCGGCCGAGGGCTGCGAGGTGGTCCTCGACGGCACCGGCTACACGGTCGAGGGCTTCGAGGACGGCCACTGGATCGGCATCTCGCTCCTCGACAAGGTCCCCACCAGCGCCAAGGCCTACCAGGACGAGATCTTCGGCCCGGTGCTGTGCGTGCTGCGCGTCGGCACGTACGAGGAGGGCGTCGCCCTCATCAACGCGTCGCCGTTCGGCAACGGCACCGCGATCTTCACCCGGGACGGCGGCGCCGCCCGCCGCTTTCAGCTGGAGGTCGAGGCCGGCATGGTCGGCGTCAACGTGCCGATCCCGGTGCCCGTCGGCTACCACTCCTTCGGCGGCTGGAAGGACTCCCTCTTCGGCGACCACCACATCTACGGCAACGACGGCACCCACTTCTACACCCGCGGCAAGGTCGTCACCACCCGCTGGCCGGACCCGGCCGACGCCCCGGCGGGCGTGGACCTGGGCTTCCCCCGCAACCACTGAGCCGGCCCGGTGCCCCGGCCCGCCGCGCGACACGGCGGACCGGGGCACCGGTGTGTCACTGGCCGATCGCCGAGTCCCGCTGCTCCCTGACCTGCTCGGTGAGGTCGCCGGTCTCGGCGGCGGGCGGCGCCGTGATCCGCTCGGTGCCCCCGAACTTCACGAAGTCCATGGTCACGGTCATGCCGGCACCGGTCTGCGAGATGCGCACGGGCAGGTCGTCGCCGTCGACCCAGATGTCCGCCGTCAGCTTCCCGCCGTCCGCCTTCAATGCGGCGAGGGCGGCCTTCTTCTCCGCCTCGGTGAGCTTGGACTTGTTGATGTGGTCCGCGCCCACGCTGCCCCGGTAGTGAGTGGTCTTCTTGCCGAGGACCGTCTCCTCGCCGAGGTCCTTCACCTGCGTCGCGGCGGTCATGTAGCGCAGCGTCGCCGTCGGGTCCGCGGTGGCCGCCATGTTCTCGACGCCCGCGTCGCCCAGCACCGCCGAGACGTCGATCCGCATCCACTCCTTGCCCCGCAGCGGACCGCTGGGCTGGGGATCGATGTCGTAGTAGTAGGCGCCGTCGACCATGATGACCCGCGTCGTCGCGTCGTCCTGGAGGGCGGTCATCTGCGCCGCGGCGGTGTCCATCTCGACGTCCATCGCCGGGCCGTCACCCCACGAGTACGTGCCGTCCATCGCGATCGGCTCGCCGCCCGTCGCGTCCAGCTCGGTCGTCGTCTCGATCCGCGCCGAGCCCAGCTCCTCGGTCCGGTCGGTGGCGCGGGTGAGCGCCGCCAGGATCTGGTCCGCGTTCTGCGCCGCCTCGGCCGCCGTCTTCGTCGAGTCCGCACCACAGGCGGTCGTCGCCAGCAGTGCCGCCGCGGTGACCCCCACCCAGGCAGCGGTGTGCCGAACGTTCATGTGTTCCCACCCCAAAGCCGTGTGTCATTGACGAGCGCGACTCTAGCGGGCCGCACTGACAGCCGTCCGTACGACGGGTGCGGTACGCGCCCCTCGCGACGTACTCCCCGAGGAGGGGGCGGGCCTCCGTCCACAAGCTGTCTGCCACCGACAGGTGGGCCCCGTACCGTGGACGCATGGATCTTCGACTGCCCGGAATACGCGGGGCCCGGTCGCGGGGGCCGAGGCGGCTGCTCGCCGCCGGCGCGGCCGTCGCCGTCCTCGCCTGTGCCGGCACCTGGACGGCCGTCGCCTCCGACGACCCGCCCGCGGTGCACCGCGCCGACCGGGTCATGGACGTCGGCGACGGGGTGCGCCTGGACACCTCGTACTTCACCGCCGGCGACGACGGCCGCCGCCCCGCCGTGCTCCTCGCGCACGGCTTCGGCGGCAGCAAGAACGACGTCCGGCAGCAGGCGGAGAAGCTGGCGCGCGACGGGTACGCGGTGCTGACCTGGTCGGCGCGCGGCTTCGGCAGGTCCACCGGGAAGATCGGGCTGAACGACCCGGACGGCGAGGTCGCCGACGTCTCGAAGCTCCTCGACTGGCTGGCGCGGCAGCCGCAGGTCCGGCTCGACAAGGCGGGCGACCCGCGCGTCGGCATGGCCGGCGGCTCCTACGGCGGCGCGGTCTCCCTGCTGGCCGCCGGGCACGACCCGCGCGTGGACGCCATCGCCCCCGCGGTCACCTACTGGAACCTGGCGGACGCGCTGTTCCCGGACGGCGTCTTCAAGAAGCTGTGGGCGGGCGTCTTCGTCACCACCGGCGGCGGCTGCCGGGCGTTCGAGACGGCGATCTGCCGGATGTACGAGCGGGTCGCCGAGACCGGCGTCCCGGACGCGAAGGCCCGCGCCCTGCTGGAGGAACGCTCACCGTCCGCCGTCGGCGACCGCGTCAAGGTGCCCACCCTCCTCGTCCAGGGCCAGACCGACTCCCTCTTCCCACTCGGCCAGGCCGACGCCGCCGCGCGGGCGATCCGCGCGAACGGCGCCCCCGTCGCCGTCGACTGGATCGCGGGCGGCCACGACGGCGGCGACCTGGAGACCGACCGCGTCCAGGCCCGCGTCACCGCCTGGTTCGACCGCTATCTGAAGGGCGACAAGAGCGCTGGCACCGGCCCCGCCTTCCGCGTCACCCGCACCGGAGGCGTCGACTCCACCGACGGCGAGGCCCAGTTGCGCGGCGCGAGCGCCGACCGCTACCCGGGCCTGGCCAGCGGCGGCACGTCCGTCACGCTCACCGGACGCGAGCAGGCCTTCGCCAACCCGCCCGGCGCGAACCCGCCCGCCGTCTCCGCCCTGCCCGGCCTCGGCGCCGGCGGCGGCCTCGCCCAGCTGTCCTCGCTCGGCGTCGGCGTCTCACTGGACTTCCCCGGCCAGCACGCCCGCTTCGGCTCCGCGCCGCTCGGTGACGACCTGCGGATCACCGGCTCCCCGACGGCCACCGTCCACGTCGAATCCACCAGCGAGGACGCCGTCCTCTTCGCCAAGCTGTACGACGTCGGCCCCGACGGCCGGCAGCAGGTGCTGCCCGCCCAGCTCGTGTCACCGGTGCGCGTCGAGGACGCCCGGTCCGGCAAGGACGTCACCCTCACCCTCCCGGCGATCGACCACGAGGTGGAGCGGGGCCACCGGCTGAGCCTGGTGCTCGCCGCCACCGACCTCGGCTACGCCTCCCCGGCCGCCCCGGCGACGTACAGGGTCTCCCTGAAGGGCGACCTGACGGTGCCGACCGCCCCCGGCGTCACCACGGCCGCCGCCCCGCTGCCGTCCTGGGTGTGGTGGCTGCCGCCGACCGGCGCGCTGATCGCCGCCGCCCTGCTGCTCACCGCCCGCCGCCGCACCACGAGCCCCCCGCCCGACCCGGCGCTCGCGGACGTCCCCCTCCAGATCACCGGCCTGAGCAAGCGGTACGCCAAGTCGGCGGACCGGTACGCGGTCAAGGACCTCTCCTTCCGCGTGGAGAAGGGCCAGGTCCTCGGCCTGCTCGGCCCCAACGGCGCGGGCAAGACCACCACCCTGCGCATGCTGATGGGCCTGATCACCCCGGACGACGGCGAGATCCGCGTCTTCGGACACGCCATCCGCCCCGGCGCCCCCGTCCTCTCCCGCGTCGGCGCCTTCGTCGAGGGCGCGGGCTTCCTGCCGCACCTGTCCGGCCGGGAGAACCTGGAGCTGTACTGGAAGGCCACCGGCCGCCCCGCCGAGGACGCCCACCTCGACGAGGCCCTGGAGATCGCCGGGCTCGGCGAGGCCCTGGCCCGCGCGGTGCGCACCTACTCCCAGGGCATGCGCCAGCGCCTCGCCATCGCCCAGGCCATGCTCGGCCTGCCCGACCTGCTCATCCTCGACGAGCCGACCAACGGACTCGACCCGCCCCAGATCCGCGAGATGCGCGAGGTGATGATCCGGTACGCCGCCGCCGGACGCACCGTGATCGTCTCCAGCCATCTCCTCGCGGAGGTCGAGCAGTCCTGCACCCACCTCGTGGTGATGGACCGCGGCCGGCTCGTCCAGGCGGGCCCCGTCGGGGCAATCACCGGCTCCGGCGACACCCTGCTCGTCGGCACCGCCCTGCCCTTGGAGGAACCGGTCGTGGAGAAGGTCGCCGCGCTGGAGGGCGTCGCCTCCGCCGTCCGCACCGACGACGGGCTGCTGGTCCGCCTCGACGCCGACGGCAGCGCCACCCGGCTCGTCGCCGAACTCGTCCGCCTGGAGGTGCCCGTCCACTCCGTCGGCCCGCACCGCCGCCTGGAGGACGCCTTCCTCACCCTGATCGGAGGCTCCGCGTGAGCAGCCCCGCGACGCTCGCCGACGTGGCCCCCGGCTACCGCGCGGCCCGCACCCTGCCCCTGCGCGTCGAGCTGGTCCGCCAGCTCAAGCGCCGCCGCACGATGGTCATGTTCGGCATCCTCGCAGCCCTGCCGTTCGTCCTGGCCGTCGCCTTCGCCGTGGGCGGCGAGCCGGACGGCCGCGGCGACCGCGTCACCCTGATGGACACCGCGACCGCGTCCGGCGCGAACTTCGCCGCCGTCAACCTGTTCGTCTCGGCGGGCTTCCTGCTCGTCGTCCCGGTCGCCCTGTTCTGCGGCGACACGGTCGCCTCGGAGGCCAACTGGTCCTCGCTGCGCTACCTGCTCGCCGCCCCGGTGCCACGTGCCCGGCTGCTGTGGTCCAAGCTCGCCGTCGGACTCGGCCTGAGCCTGGCGGCGATGGTGCTGCTGCCCGTGGTCGCGCTGGCCGTCGGCACCGCCGCCTACGGCTGGGGGCCCCTGGCCATCCCCACCGGCGGCTCGCTCGACGCGGGCACCGCCGCCCAGCGGCTCGTGGTGGTCGTGGCGTACGTCTTCGTGTCCCAGCTGGTCACCGCCGGGCTCGCGTTCTGGCTGTCGACCCGCACCGACGCCCCGCTGGGCGCCGTCGGCGGCGCGGTCGGCCTCACCATCGTCGGCAACGTCCTCGACGCGGTGACCGCCCTCGGCGACTGGCGGCACTTCCTGCCCGTCCACTGGCAGTTCGCCTGGGCGGACGCCGTCCAGCCCCGCCCCGAGTGGTCCGGCATGATCCAGGGCGCGGCCGTCTCCGTGACGTACGCCCTGGTGCTCTTCGCGCTGGCCTTCCGGGGCTTCGCCCGCAAGGACATCGTTTCCTAGCCGGTCCGGCGGAGGATCACCTACGTCTCGGGCGGACCGACCCCCATCCGTGCCTCCCCTCAAGGCCACCCGCAACGCCCGTTCCGGCCCCCTTCCGTCACGGTCGCGGACACAGGCGGACGCGAAGGGGGCGGGACGGCCGTGTCCTCGGCGGCGAGGTGACTGTCCGTCAACCACGGTGGCCGCCGAGCGGCCTCCGTTCTTCTCGGCCGACACGCCGACGGCCGACCAAGACGACCCGGGTCGCAGTCGAGGCTGTGACGCCTCGACCCCCGCCCTGGGTAGCGGTTCTGACGGCCATTCGGCCAATACGTTCGGGTGAATAACCCGATGAGTCACGTTCCTTGCTCCCTCCGGATGTCTATGCCTCGTCCTGCAGCTGCCGGTCATGGTGCTCGCCCGGTCTCGGCGGCCCCTTCCCTTTCCAAGGCCGGCGTTTCCCACTTCGCCAAGCAGGAAGACAACGAGATTGCGACAGATTCTGAGCAAGGGAGTGGTCGCGGCTGCCGCCGCGACAGGAATTCTGTCCTTGTGCGGTAGTTACGCCCTCGCCGACTCGGCGGCGGGCGTAGGCGCCAAGGGCGCGCCCGGTGTGGTCGCGGGCAAGGAGGCCCAGGCCCCGTCGGTCGTCCCGGACACCGCCTGCGACGACACCTGTGCCGGCGCCTCGGACACCGCCGACGGTGACCGGCACACGGGTCACGACGGGTCGTACGGCGGTGTCGGTTCGGAAGCGCCGTCCGAGGGCTCGTACGGGGAGGCCGCTTCCGGCACGTTGTCCGGGGACGCGTACGGCGACATCGGCGGCGATGACGAGTCCGGACACGGCAGCGACGGGGCACCTTCCACCGAGCCCGCGGCTGATGACAGGGCTGCGGGCTCGCCCGACGCGGGTGCGGACACCGGGGAGACGCCCCCGGCCCACGACTCGGGGGACGACTCGAACGGCGGTTATGGGGAGACGCCGTCGAGTCACGGAGACGAGAAGCCCTCGGGTTACAGGGACCCTTCGGCCGGATACGGGGAGACGCCCCCGGGATACGGCGAGAATCCTCCGCCCACGCACACCCCGCCTCCTACACACACCCCGCCGCCCACCCACACCCCGCCTCCTACGCACACGCCTACGCCCACCCACACCCCGCCGCCCACGCACACCCCGCCTCCTGCGCACACGCCTACGCCCACCCACACCCCGCCGCCCACCCACACCCCGCCGCCCACCCACACGCCCCCGCCGGCCCACACCCCGCCGCCCGGCCACGAGCATCCGCCCAGCCTGCCGGAGACCGGCACCCGCGGCGTGGTCCTCCTGGCCGCCTCGGGTGTCGGTGCCGTGCTGATCGCGGGCGGTGCCCTGCTGTACCGGCGAGGCCGGGGCGCCTCCCGCCGTTAGGGGGTGCCGGTGTGGGTCGGCCTGGTCCGGGGGTGGGCCGGAAACCCGCGTGGGGACGACGGAAACGACAGGTCCTGCGGAGCCGGTGGTTGGTGCGCGAGTTGCCGGAGCGCCCCTGTGCCGCCTCAGCGGCTGCCCGCCTTCTCGTCGCCGGACAGGTCCGGTGCGGTCGGTGCGGTCGCCGCGGCCGGCACGTCCGCGTGGCGCGCCGGAGGGACGTGCGGACGGGCCGGGACCGGCGCGGTGGGCCGCAGCCGTCCGCGCAGCCGGCGCGAGACATGGGCGCTCCACAGGCTCCACATGGCCAGACCCGGTGCGATGTCGTCCTGGGCGTGCCAGGCAAGTTCCCGGCCGGCGGAGGCGGCCGGGCGCAGGGCGGTCAGGGGGGCGTAGTTCTCCACCACGAAGGTCCGGCCCGGCCGCGGTTCCCCGTCCGGCAGGGGACGCTGGGTCAGATCCAGGTGGAGCGCGCGGACGACGTCCAGGTCCGCGGTGTCGGTGAAGAGCCGGAACTGGGCGCCGGGACGTGGGTTGAAATCGAGCAGGTGGTAGCGGCCGGTCGTGGCGCAGCGGCGGAAGTCCAGGTCGAGGATGCCCTGGTAGCCCAGCTCGGCGACGAGGCGGGCGGTCAGCCGCCACAGCTGCGGCCGGTCCGCCCACGCCCCGACCGCGGTCAGGCCCGCGCCGCGCGGCCAGGAGTGCAGCTTGCGCCCCGTGCCGCCGGCCACGAGGGTGCCTGATCGGTCGGCGTAACCGTGCACGAACCAGTCGCGGTCCTCGCCGGGCGGCAGGAACTCCTGGAGCAGCAGCGGACTTCCGGCCTCCGGGGTCCGCGCGTACAGCTCGCGGGCCTCCTGGGCGGACCGCACAAGGACGGTACTGCGCAGTCCGGACCCGGCCGGCAGCAGCCAGGGGCGGCTCCACTTCGCCACCACCGGCAGCCCCAGGCGCCAGGCGGCGGACGCGGCCCGGGCGGCGCTGTCCGGGACCATGGTCACCGGATGCGGCACGTTCAGGGCCGCGCACACCCCGGCCAGCTCCGCCTTGTCGGCGACGTGCTCGGGCAGCACGTGGGAGGGGCCGGGCAGCAGATAGTCGGATGCGAGTGCGCCACGCAGGCGGCCGACGGCGACGGCGCCCGCGTCGTCCATCGGCACCAGTACGGCCGGCCCCGGCAGGGTGGCGGCCACCCGGCGCAGGACGGCGGCGATCTCGTCGGGGCCGGCGTCCGCGGCCGGCGGCGCGTGCAGTCGCCGTACGAATCGGGACCGGCCGACGGGACTGCCCGCGCAGTCGGCGACCACGTGCACCTCCACCCCGGTCCGGCCGAGCGAGCGCACGGCTCCCAGAGTTCCGTGGTGGAAGGGGTTCCGGTCGGTCCGCAGCAGAACGGCGGGGACCCCGGTGTCGAACATCGGCACGGTGGTTCTTTCCATTCGGTCGGTGTGCGCGCGCGAAGCGCGCGGCACAGGTTTCTCACCCGCGCGGACGAGCGGGGCACTCGAAAGCCGCAACCGCGCTGGCGGCAGGCCCGGCCGTGTGACTGAGTGTCAGTGGATCTCCACGGCACAGCGCGAGAAGAGCGTTCGAAGAACAGTGCGAGCGTGGCGGAAGGAGCAGGCATGACCCCACAGCAGCGACGGGCCCGGTCCCGGCGGCTGGCATGCGTGGCGGCGACGGTCGCCGCGACGGCAGCCCTGGCCGCGGGTCCGGGGTTCGCCGCCGGACTGGGGGTGGTGGTGGTCGCCGATCCGCCGCCGGTGCCCCCGGCGGCACCGCGACCAGAGGCGACCGGACCGCCCGCCGCCCTGGCGCCGCCGCCACGGCAGACGGCACCAGCCGCTCCCGCGAGCCCGTCCGTCCCCACGGCTGCGCCAATCCCCGCGAACCCACCGGTCCCCGTGAGCCCACCGGTCTCCCCGAAGCCGCCGGTTCCCGCGAACCCGTCGGTCCCGGCGACCCAGCCCGGGCCCGTCCCGGCCGGCTCGCCCGCTCCGGCGGTCCCCCTGGTCCCGGCGACCTCGGCCGCCTCCGCGCCGCCCGCCGTCGCGGCACCCGCGGACGACGCGCCCGCCTTCGGCGCCTACCTGGATTACGGCCCGCGCGGGATCACCCGCATGGCGGAGTTCAGCCGGTGGCTCGGCGGAGCCGACGTGCGCGTCGGCCACACCTACCTGCCCGGTGACCGCTGGAGCAACATCGAGGGCCGCCCCGGCTTCCTCGCCGCGTGGGCGGACTGGCGCAACGGCCGTGCCGACCGGATCCTCGTCCTCAACGTGCCCATGCTGGAGCGCAACGAGGAGGGCGTCCCCGACACCGAGGTGCGGGAGCTGCTGCGGCAGGGCGCCGCCGGGCGCTTCGATCACCACTTCCGGGCCCTGGCCGAGCGGCTGGTCGCGCTGCGGGCGCAGGACACGGTGCTGGTGCTCGGCTGGGAGATGAACGGCATCACCTACACCCATCGCTGCGGCCCGGACCCGGAGTCCTGGAAGAGGTACTGGAACAGGATCGTCACCACCATGCGTTCGGTGCCGGGACAGGAATTCCGCTTCGACTTCACGCCGAGCCGCGGGAAGGACGCCGTCGCCTGGACGGAGTGCTATCCCGGGGACGAGGTGGTCGACATCATCGGCATGGATTCCTACGACCAGCCGGCCGGAATGTCGTTCGACGAACAGGTGAGTGAGCCCTATGGGCTGCGCCACCACGTGGAATTCGCCCGCAAGCACGGCAAGGCCATCTCCTATCCCGAGTGGGGCCTCTTCCGCAACGGTGACAACGCCGAGTACATGCGGCGCATGCTCGCCTGGATGGACGAACACAGGCCGCTCTACAACACGCTGACCGACTACTGCCCGCACGGCGTGTGGCAGTGCGACCAGAACCCCGAGGCGGCCGAGGTGTACCGCAGCGTGCTGTCCGGTCGCACCGGGCAGCCGGACGCCCCGCCGGTGAGCCCGCCCGTCACCGAGCCCGCCGACCCGCCCTCCACCGAGCCCGCCCCGCAGCCGTCGGCCGACTGCACGGCGCTGGACCTGGGCGACTGGGTCGAGCACTGGCTCGGCGGGCAGCTGTGCGTGCGCGCCGACTGGTGGACGCGATTCGACTGACCCGGCACGCCGAAGGCGGCGGGCTCGCTCAGGACCCGCCGCCACCGTCAGGCTCCTGTCGCCGCCGGACCAGTTCCCGGCCCCGGTCCCGCAGGGCCGCCTGGCACAGTGCCGCCGCCAGCAGCGGGGCGGTGCGCCGCCGGGCCAGTAGCAGCCGCCGGTTCACCACCGCGTCCGGGCGCCAGTGGTGTTTGTACGGCTCGTCGCCGCGCAACAGGCTCAGCGCGCCGCGCCCGGCCAGGTGCTCGGTGGCGGCGTCCAGCAGCATGACCGCCACGTCCGCCCTGCGCTCCCGCAGACCCGGGTGGGCACCGTACAGATAGCCGCCGGTGAGGCACGGCGACAGCAGCGTCAGATCGACGGCGACCACCGCGCCGTCCAGCAGGAACTCGGTGACCACCGCGTCCCCCGACGCCACCATCGGCCCGACCGCCCGCACCAGATGGTCGCGGAACCGGGGGCGCAGATGCTCCGGCGTCACCTTCCGCCCCTGCCACTGGAGCCGATGCAGCTCCAGCAGCCGGTCCACGGTCCGTTCCACCCCGGCCGGGGCGACGGCGCGCCGTTCGATGCCGAGCGCCGCCAGCCTGCGCAGCTTGGCCCGCACCCGCTGCTGGGCCTTGGCCGACGGCAGCCGGGCGGCCAGCTCGGCCAGCGGCAGCGGCGGCAGCTCCAGGCAGAGCGAGTCGTCGAGGCGGCGGCGCGGCCCGCGCCATTGCTCGTAGACCCGTTCCGCCGCGCCGCCGGGCCGCACCTCGCGCAGGTCGAGCAGCGCGCCGCGGGCCTCCCGGGCGAGGGCGCCGGTGAGCGCGGCCACCGCCCGGTCACCGAGGGCGTCGTCCAGCAGCACGTCGGCGTAGTCGGAGATCGCCCCGCCGAGCGGCACCAGCGCGGGCAGCGGACCGCCCGCGCGCATCAGCGGGGCCGCCGCGACGAGGTCGTCACCGGACCGCACCAGCACCAGCCGCAGCCGCCCCCGCCTGCCGTACGACCGCCACCACGAGTGCAGCCAGGCGTGGGTCTGGAACGGCGTCGCCGTGCCGCACCGCCGGTACAGCCGCGTCCAGGCGGGGCCCAGCGCGGCGAAGGCGGTTTCGTCGGTGACGACCTCCGACGCGCAGCCGGACGCCGGGCCGGAGACGGGCGCGGCGAGCGCGGTGTCCGCCGCGTTCACAGCGCACCGTGGGTGTCACCGGCCAGGGCCGGACTCGGCAGCGCGGGGGGACGGCCCAGCTCGTCCGGGTCGCGCCTGGGCCGCACCAGCAGCGCCAGCCCACCCAGCAGCCCGCCCGCGCTGGCGCCGACCAGCCCGGTCACGGCCGGGGACGCCGAGGACGGCTCCGCGGGTTCGGTGGCGCGCGCGAACTGCTCCAGCTCGACATGGGTGACCTCGGCGGTGTCGCCCGCGTGCCGGGTGAGCGCGCGGGCCACCGCGTTGGCCATGTCGGCGGCGAGGTCCGGACGGGCGGAGGTGGCGGTCACCGCGACCATCGGCACGTCCGGGGAGGTGGCCGTCCGCACGCTGGACCGGAGCGTCGAGACCGGGACGCCCGCCCACACCTGGGCGTCACCGAGCACCGCGAGCTGAGTGGCGGCCCGGCCGTAGGCCTGGGCGAAGCCGAGCGCCGTGGCCGGGTCGGACCGCTCGGTGGGCACGGCGACGACATAGCTGGTGGCCGTGTACGTGGGTGTCCTGGCCACCCCGTACCCGCCGCCCAGCAGCCCGCCGGCCAGCACCCCGGCGGCGAGCAGCGACCAGGGTGGCAGCTTGCGGGCGCGGGAAAGGGCGGACGACCCGCGGCGCGGTGCGGGCGCCCGGTGTGATCCGGGGACGTGGTCGCCGGTGGGATGCTCGGTCATGAGGCGGTGACTTCCTGCGGAGACGGGGACAGGGCGGGAGAGGCGATGCGCGCGTACACGTCCATCAGCCGGGCGGCGCTGCGCGTGATGCTGTAGTGGCGGGCCGCCTCGGGGGCGGCGCGCGGCGCCGGACCGGCCGCGCGGGCCTCGGCGAGGGCCTGCGCGAAGGCATCCGCTCCGCCGGTGACACGGCGGGCCGCCGGGGCGCTGTGCGGGGGCAGGTCCTCGAGCGCGGGGCAGGCGGCGTAACGCACCGGCAGCCCGGACGCCAGAGCTTCCACGATCGCCAGGCCGAACGACTCCTCGGGGGACGGCGAGGCCAGCACGTCCATCGCGAAGAGCAGCGAGGGCAGATCGGGGCCGGGGGAGCCATCGGGAACGGCGGGGCGTTCGCCGGTGAACAGCACCCGTGCGGCGACGCCCGCCTCGTGGGCGGTGCGGCGCAGCACGTTCTCCTCGGGGCCCCCGCCGACCAGCAGCAGCCAGGGGTCGCCGGGCAGCAGGGCGAGGGCGTGCACGAGGACGTCGAAGCGCTTGGCGGCGGTGAGCCGTCCGACGCCCCCGATGACGTACGCCCCCTCGGGCAGGCCCAGCCGTTGCCGGGTGCGGTGCCGCCGCCGCGGGTCGAAGCGCAACCGGGACAGGTCGACGCCGTTGGGCACCACCTCGATGCGCGGCGCGGGCACCCCCCAGCGTCTGAGGCGGTCGGCGACCGTGGGGGAGACGGCGACCGTGGCACGGCCGAGACGCTCGCCGGCGAGGTAGAGCGCGCGCACCCCCGCGCCGAGCGGGCGGCCCTCCATCTGGGACTCGCCGAGGGAGTGCTCGGTGGCGACGACGGCGCGGACACCCGCGAGCCGGGCGGCGATCCGCCCGTAGACGCAGGCCCGGTACAGATGGGTGTGGACGAGGTCGTAGCCGCCGTCGCGGATGATCCGGACCAGGCGGGGGAGGGCGGACAGGTCGCGGTTGCCGGTCATGCCCAGGTGGACGACCCGCACCCCGTCGGCGGTCAGCCCGTCGGCGACCGCGCCCGGGTTGGTGAGGGTCACCACGTCGCACTCGACGGGCAGGTGCCGGATCAGCAGCCGCAACTGCTGCTCGGCACCGCCGACACCGAGACCGGTGATGACGTGCAGCGCCTTCACAGCGGCCCCTCCACGGGCCGGCGGCGCAACCGGTGCAGCCGGTACTTCAGGTGGAGGCGCACGGCGGTGTCGTTCTGCCCGATGTGCACGCGGGGCAGGGCGTGCGGGCCGGCGAGCGGGCCGGGGTCGATGGCACAGGCGTAGCGGTACCCGGCGGCGCGCACGGCGTCAACGGCGCGGCGGTCGATCGCGCCGTACGGATAGCAGAACCCGGCGACCGGAGCACCCGCCAGCTCCGCCAGCAGCTCCCGGCTCCCGGCCGTCTCGGCCCTCAGCACCGTGTCGTCCGCCTTCGTCAGATCCACGTGGGTCAGTCCGTGCGAGGCGATCTCGACACCGGCAGCGGCGGCCTCGCGGATGCCCTCCGCGGTCAGCAGCGGCTTGCGCGGGCCCAGCGGATCCCAGGCGTTGTCGCCGCCGAGCCGGCCCGGCAGCACGAACAGGGTCGCGTCGAAGCCGTGGCGGCGCAGCACGGGCAGGGCGTGGTCGACGAAGTCGGCGTACCCGTCGTCGAAGGTCAGCCCGACCAGCCCGTGGCCCGTCCCGTCGGCGCGGGCCGCCAGCAACTCGGTGACGGACACGCCGCGCAGCCCGCGCCGGCGCAGCCAGCCCAGCTGCCGGTCCAGCCGGGCGGGCGTGACGGTGATCCGGTACGGGTCGTCGGAGCAGTCGCCCACGGAGTGGTACATCGCCACCCACGGGACCGGGGTGGTACGGGACGCCGGGGCGGCACGGGTGCCGGGAACGGCGGAGTCAACGGAAGCGGCCATGTGCGAGCCTTCGGGTCACGGAGCGTACGGAACGGAAAGCGGGCGCGACGCCCTGCGCGCCCAGAAACCGGCCGAGCAGGGCGAAGACGACGGTCACGGTCAGCAGTCCGGCGGCGAGCGCCGGTCCCGGAGCGGCCAGGCGGTCCGCGACGAACGCGCCCGCGAGCGTGGCCACCAGCGCCGCCCGCAGTGGCCGGCTCAGTTCCTCGAGCACCGGCCGGACCCGGATCGGCACCACGCCGCGTCGGCGGGTGCCGGCCAGGAGCAGGGCGGCGGTCAGCGAGATGCCGGCCGCGTTGGCGGCGGCGATGCCGCAGGTGCCCCAGGGGCCCACGGTCCAGGCGCCGATCCAGGAGGTCGCCACGATCCCCAGCGTCATCGCCACGACCGGGTACCAGGTGGGCCGGCCCGCCCCGAAGTACGAGCGGATCAGCGCGCCCACCAGCGTCTGGCCCAGCAGCCCGAGCGCGTACACCCGCATCACCCGCGCGGTGGCCGCGGTGTCCCCCGCGGTGAACGCGCCGCGCTGGAAGAGCACGTCGACGATCTGCGGCGCGCACGCCACCACCGCCGCCGTGCCCAGCAGCACCACGCTCGCCGCCAGCGCCAGGTCGCGCTCGACACGCGCGCGTGCCCGCGCCGTGTCGCCGTCGGCCAGCGCCCGCGCGACCACGGGGAAGGTGACCGTGCACAGCATCAGCGACAGTGTCATCGGGATCTGCGCCACCTTCTGCGCGTAGTTGAGGTGGGAGATCGCCCCGGCGGGCAGGTGGGAGGCGAGGAACCGCTCGATGAGCACCTGCGACTGGCGGCACAGCGCGAACAGCAGCACGGTCGCGACCAGCGCGAGGGCCACCGGCCGGGCGCTGTGGCCGGGCTGCCCGCCCGGGCCGGGCGCCGGGCGCCTGCCGAGCTGCCGCAGCAGCGAGGGCAGTTGTACGGCGAGCATCAGGCAGCCTCCGGCCGCGACGCCGACCGCCGCCGAGCGCACGCCCCAGCGCCCGCCGAGCACCGACATCCCCGCGATGATCGTGGTGTTGTAGGCGACGTAGATCGACGCCGGGGCGAGGAAGCGGCGGTGGGCGCGCAGGGCGGCACTGCAGTACCCGGCGAGGCCGAAGGTCAGCACACAGGTCGCGGTGAGGCGGGTGCAGTCGACGGCCAGGGCCGGGTCGGGCAGGCCGGGCGCCAGTGCTTCCACCAGGTACGGCGCGACGGCCACGACCAGTGCCGCGACGGCGGCCAGCGTCAGCAGCAGCCGGGGCGCGGTCGCAGCGATCAGGGCGCGCACCGGGTCGCCGGAAGCGCCCCGTGCCCGCCGCGCCAGGGCCAGACTGAACGCCGGGACCAGCACGAAGGCCAGCCCGTCCTCGATCAGCAGGGTGGCGGCGAACTCCGGGACCGTCCAGGCCACCAGGAACGCGTCCGTGTCGCTGCCCGCGCCGAACAGCCGGGCCAGCGCCTGGTCCCGGGCGAGCCCCAGCACCGATCCGGCGATCGAGAGCACCGCGGTGAGCAGCGCGGCCCTGGCGAGGAAGCCCCCGGACTCCCGCACCTCCTTCGTGAGGTCCTGGCCGGTTCCGGACTCCCGGGGGGCCTTCGGATCACGGGAGGCGTCCGGCCGGCTGCGGCTGTCCGGCCCGGGCGGGGTTCCGATCCGCCGGGGATCCTCATGGCGGGTGGCGGTCGTGCGAACAAGGGGGATGGTGAAGGGCACGGGGGCCCGTGGGGCCTCCGGATCCTCCGGCATGACGGGGGCCGCCGGGCCCTCCGGGGTGTCCGCGCCGTGGGCCTCCGGGATGCCCGGGACCTCCGGGGTCTCCGGGGTCTCCGGGGCCGCGGCGCCCGGGTCACTCGTGGGCATCGCGGCCTCTGCGGCGCTCAGGGCGTTCGGGGCGTTCGGGGCGGCGGGCGGGTCCGCGGTCACCGGGGCAGGGACGGGACCCGGGGACTCCTGGACCCCCTGGGCTTCCCGGTGACCGGTGTCCCCACGGCTGTCCGGCCGGGGCACCCGGGGCGGTGTCACCGTCATCGCGCGGGTGCCTCCTCCGGGCGGATCCCGGCCGGCGTGCCCCCCGCGGGGGCCCCGGCCAGCGCCCACCACGCGACGAGTCCGAAGCAGACGGCGGTCAGGACGGCGGAGGGGCCGCCGATGTCGGCGTACAGGAAGTCGGTGAGCTGCCACACGAGCAGCCCGCAGGCCACCGACGCACAGTCCAGGCCCGCTCCCCGCGATCGCCCGGTGCTGCGGGGCCAGCCCGCCCGCACCCGCCACAGCCCGCGCAGCGCGCACACCAGCAGCACGCACCAGCTGCCCACGAATGCCGACAGGCCGATGATCCCCTGTTCGCTGAGCACCAGCAGGTACATGTTGTGCGGGGACAGCAGCGGCTGCTTGCGGAAGGCCGCGCCCGCGCCCTCCGTGTCGCTGCCCGCCGACAGCGCCAGCGAGGCGTGCGTGTCCCGGTATTCGGGAAAGCCCTTCAGCCCGACCCCGGTCAGCGGCCGTTCGTGCCACATCCCGGCGGCCGCCGCCCACAGCGTGTACCGGTCGGTGACCGACTGGTCGGGCGCCTCCGTGACCTGGGTGATGCTGGCGAGCCGCTCCTGCAGCATGGCCGTGCCGACGCCGAACCCGCCGACCAGGACCACCCCCGCGGCCACCACCACGGCCGCCACCCGCAGCGCCCGCCGCAGTCCGGCCATCACCAGCTGCGTCAGGCAGGTCACCGCCGTGGCGATCCAGGCGCCCCGGCTGAAGGAGAGGGCGAGCGGCAGCAGCAGGCCCAGGGCGCAGGCGAGGGCGCAGACGCGGTGCCGTACGGCGCGGTCGCGGCCGAGGGCGAGCCCGACCGCGCACACCAGTCCGAGGGACACCACGGTCGCCATCCCCATGATGTCCTGCGGACCGAAGGTGCCGACCGCGCGGATCGGACGGCCCTGGTAGGAGGCGCCGGTCTCGGTCACGTACTGGTGCACACCGACCGCCCCCTGCCACACCGCGAGTCCCACGAGCGACCAGGCGAGCAGCCGGAAGTCGCGCCGGTCGCGGATGAGCAGGGCCACGGCGGCCGGGACCAGGACGAACACCTGGAGGTAGCGGCTGAGGCCGGTGAGCCCGCCGCCCGGCGAGGCCGCACCCGCCGCGGCGAAGGCGAGCCCGACGACCGGCGCTCCGAGCACGACGGCCGCGGTCCGGGTCAGGGGGCGCCGCCGTTGCCGCAGCAGCCGGACCCCGCAGAAGACGACGACCAGCGCGGACAGCACGTCCGCGGGACCGGCTCCGCCCTCGTCGCCAGGGGCGACGGGCAGCGCGAGCAGCGCGACCACGGCCACCACCGGCAGCACCGGCGACAGCGGGCGAGGGGCGCGCCACCCGGCGGGTGGCTGAGCGTGACTCATCCGGCTCAGCTCCCCGTCGGCCGGACCAGCGCCGCCGCGGTGCGCAGCAGGATGCACACGTCCTGCCACAGCGACCAGTCGTCGATGTAGGCGTTGTCGAAGCGGGCCCGGTCCTCGATGGAGGTGTCCCCGCGCAGCCCGTTGACCTGGGCGAGGCCGGTGATGCCGGTCGGCATCCGGTGACGGGCCGCGTAGCCGGGGTACGCCTGGCTGAACTGGCCGACGAAGTAGGGGCGTTCCGGACGCGGACCGACCAGGCTCATGTCACCGCGGAAGACGTTCCACAGCTGGAGCAGCTCGTCCAGCGAGGTGCGGCGCAGGAAGCGGCAGAACCACGGCATGTCCCGTTCGTTCGCCACGCTCCACCGGGTCGCCGCCTCACGCGCGTCGGCCGGCCGGTGGGTGCGGAACTTCAGCAGGGTGAAGGGGAGCCCGTCCTTGCCGATGCGCTCCTGCCGGAACACCACACCGGGCCCGTCGCCCAGCCGCAGCACCGTCGCGCACACCAGCAGCAGCGGACTCGCCACCACCAGCAGCAGCCCCGACACGACGACGTCCAGGAGCCGCTTGCCGGCGCTGCCGCGCCACCCGGGCCCCGGCTCCAGGCGTCGGCAGGCGAATCCGGCGATCCGGTCGGGGGCCGCGTACGACGGCGAGTCCGCGTCGATCTCCCACACCGCGCACCCCGACTCGGCGAGCTGCCGCAGCAGCGGCCCCTGCTCGGTCCGCACCGACGGATGCACGGCCAGGACGTCCCGTACGGAATTCTGGATCAGCGCCCGCTGGACCTCCCCGACGGTGGTCAGTACCGGCAGCCCGTCGACGTCGTCCAGCCGCTCGGCCACGATCCCCACCGGGCGCACCCCGCAGCGCGGATGCCGCAGCACCGCGGCGGCCACCCGCTGCGCGGTCCGGGCGGGACCGACGACCAGCGCGGCCCGCGGCCGGCGCAGCAGCGCGGCGCGCCGCCGCCAGTGCACGACGGCCCGCCCGGTGAGAGCGGCCGCGCAGTGCGTCGCGCAGCCGGCGGCGAGGGTGCGGGCGGACAGCGCGTGGTGCGGGGCGTACGCCGCGACCAGCGCGGCCAGCGCCAGCCAGGCCACCGCGATCCTGCCGCACACGGAGGGCAGTTCGTCCAGCACGCCCTGCGTCCGGCGCGGCGGCCGGTGCGGGCGCAGCAGCAGCGCGGCGGAGACCAGGAGCGCCATGAGGACCGGACGGTGGTGTCCGGCGAGGGCGAGGCAGCCCAGCAGGGCGGCCAGCAGGTCCGCGAGGAGCAGCGGCAGCGGCGCGCCGGGCCGCGCCGGGGGACGCCGGGCCGGGAACCGGAAGCCGGGACCCCGGCGGCGGGCCGGCAGCACCGAGACGGGCCGGTATCCCTTGCCCCAGGGCTGGGCCCCGGGGGAGGGCACCGTGCTTTCGGCAGTACTTTCCGTACTCACGAGTGGATGGACTCCCTGTACTCGGTGGGCACGACACGTGCCCCGGGGCCCCTGCCGAGCAGGTCACGGTAGAGGTCCGCGACCGCCGCGGCCGTGTGCCGCGCGTCGTGCGCGGACTGGATGTGACGGCGCGCCCGCCGGCCGAGCGAGGCGCGCAGCGGCGGGTCGAGCAGCAGCCGGACGACGGCCGCGGCGAGCGCCGCCGGGTCGCCCGCGGGCACCAGGCAGTGCGGGCGCAGCGCGAGCGGCAGGCTTTCCCGGGCGCCGTCCACATCCGTCACCACCACCGGCCGGCCACAGGCCATCGCCTCCAGCGGAGCCAGTGCCATGCCCTCCCAGCGCGACGGCAGGACGACCAGATCGGCCGCCTGGTACCAGGGGACGACATCGGCGACGGCACCGACGAGCCGTACGGACGCGGGAGGCTT
This sequence comes from Streptomyces sp. JB150, assembly GCF_011193355.1. Lineage (GTDB taxonomy): Bacteria > Actinomycetota > Actinomycetes > Streptomycetales > Streptomycetaceae > Streptomyces. Next base: position 2,615,000 of record NZ_CP049780.1, on the reverse strand, counting down.
CAGCCGGTCACGATCCGGGCCGTCGCCGACCAGCACCAGCCGTGCGTCCGGCACGCGGGCGCGGACCGCCCCCCAGGCGTCGAGCAGGACGTCCTGCCCCTTCTGCCGGCACAGCCGGCCGACGCAGACGACCAGCGGGACCCGCGGACCGGTGCCCGGCAGCAGCGCGGCGCGTACGGCACCGGCGTCGGAGCGGGCCCCATGGCCGGGGCCGGAGCGGGGGCCGGAGGAGGATTCGCAGTCGAGGGCGGAGAAGGGGTCGGGGGCGGGACGGAAGCGGTGCGGGTCGACGCCGTTGGGGATCACCGACCAGCGCCCGTCGATCCCGGCACGCAGCCCGGTCTCCCGCTCCGCCTCGCTCACACACACCGTCCGGTGCGCCCACCGGGCCCCGTGCCGCTCCCACCGGAGCGCCAGCGCCCCGGTGACCCCGCCGACCGCCTCGAACGACCAGGCGTGCGGCTGGAACACGGTGGGAATGCGCCCGCGCACCGCCAGCCGCCCGGCCAGTCCCGCCTTGGCACTGTGCGCGTGCACCAAGTCGGGCCGCACCTCGGCGACGAGGCGGGCCAGCCGCCGTACCTCACCCACGAGCGAGGGCCCGGGCGCCCGGGTGGCCCGCCACGTCCGGACGTCGACGCCCGCCGACCGCAACCGGTCGGCGAAGCGGCTCTCGGGGCAGCCGACGGTCACCCGCATGCCGGCCGCGAGCTGAGCTGCCGCCAGGTCGGCGACGACCCGGGCCACGCCGCCGTCGACGGGCTGGGTGAGATGAAGGACCCGTGGCCAGGGGTCGGGTGCTGACTGGTGCATGCGCGGTTCCTCGCTCACGGACGGTGCTCGGTACGGGCGGGAACGCTCCTCATTTCCGTGAGCCGGCGGCGAACAGCACGTCGGCCCTCGCCGCGTCGGCCTGTGGAACGAGCCGGACGCCCGGCTGGTTACGACCGTTGCCCAAGGCCTCACCGAGAACGGAGGTGTCCGGGGTGCGACGGCGGGTGCCCGTCCGGTGACGGCGGACGAGCCGCCGCCGGCCGCCGGGTTCCGCGGTCGGGGCCCACCCGTCGTCCTGCGTCGGCTTCCGCTCGCCCAGGGAGTTGCGCATGACCGGCTGTGGCCCTTTCGTGCGATCGGCTGGCACTACGGGTGCGTCGAGTGATCCGCAACTCTAGTCATTGTCCGAATTAATCCGGCGAAACGAGACAAGTGTGTCGAAATGGTGGAGTGCTCTCTCGGTGAGATCACTCCTTCGGAGGCGGAACCCGGGCGCCTCCCGCGCGTTGACACAGCGCCGGGCATCCGCCCGGGTGTGTGTCAACCCAAGGAGCATTTCTCCATGTCGCGTATCGCGAAGGGCCTGGTTCTGACGTCCGCCGCCGTTGCCGCGGTTGCCGGCACCGCCGGTGCGGCCGCAGCCGACGCCGGCGCCAAGGGCGCGGCCGCCCACTCCCCGGGCGTGCTGTCCGGCAACGTCGTCCAGGTCCCGGTTCACGTGCCGGTCAATGTGTGCGGCAACACCGTGAACGTCATCGCCGCGCTGAACCCGGCGTTCGGCAACGTCTGCGTCAACGACTGACGTCGCATCACCCCATGAGGCCGGCCGCCCTCCCCTGGAGGGCGGCCGGCCCGTGTGCGCCGACCCGAATGGAGGGGTGCGGGTGCCGCTTGGTGCGTGGTGCTCCACGAGCCCCCTCAGCAGGGATGATGCCGACGAAGCCGATGCGCGCGGTGCGTGTGTGCCGGTTGCAGGCAGCGATGTCCGCTCGCACCGTGGACGCAAAGTCCGACGCAACCGGAAGGAACACTCATGCGCGGTCTGTCCGTTCGGCGCATCGCCTGCACCGCCCTCTGCGCCACCGTTGTCATCGGGATCGCCGGACCGTCCGCGCTGGCGGCCGATCAGGACACCGCACGTGTCCGAGCCGCGTCCGGAACGGGTCTTCCCGGTGCGGAGGAGCTGCTCGCCCGTACGGCAGCGCTCGGCGACCTCGGTACCGTGCTCGACCCGGTCACCGACGTGCTCACCACCGTGCTCGAGGCCGACGCCGGCCGGCTCACCGACGCTGAGGCCGACAAGCTCGCCGTGGCCGTGAAGGAGTCCCTCGCCCAGGCCACCGCCCTGCCTTCCGCGACGCCGGTCCCCGACGCCTCCCCGGCCGCCCCCCTCGTGCCGGCCGCCCCCTCCCCGGCGGCGTCGTCTTCCCCGGCCGTGCCCGCGGCCCCCGTGTCCTCCGCACCACCCGCCGCGCTCCCGGCACCGACCTCCCTCGCCGACAGCGAGGACGAGGCCGTCACGACCGGTTTCCTGGACGAGCTGCTGGACGCCCTGCAAAAGGCCGTCGACGAGCTGCTCGTGGCCGCCACCTCCGACGAGACCGAGCTGGTGGTCCCGGCCTCCGACGAGGTGCTCGACCAGCTGGTCGACGCCCTGACCACCACGCTGGTCGACACCACACCGGCCGAGCCCGCCCTCACCGACCTGTCCGCCGCCACGCTCTCGCTGCCCGTGGCCCTCCCACCCCTGCCGACGACGTCCTTGTCGACGACGTCCCTGTCGACGAGCCTGTCGACGTCCACCTCCTGATCCCCCGGCCTCTCCGGCACCGGCCGAGTCACCGGGCCGTCCACGCGGCGGCCGGGCGACCGTTCATATGTCTTCGGGGCGCGGAGTGTCCGAGCCGCCCCGGGCATCGTTGGGCACGGCGTCCGCAATGCCCCGGCGACATCAGTTGCCGAAGAGAGGAAACACGATGAAATCCCTGAAGGCCGCCGCTGTCGTCGCCGGATCCATGGTCCTCGCCGGTGCCGCCTCGCCCGCGTTCGCCCACGACACCGGGGACCGCACGCCGAACAGCCGCAACGGCGGCTGGCACACGCTGACCAGCGACCGCGTGACGCTCGCGGACGCGATGCCGTTCCAGCACCAGTCGCGCGTGCTCGACAGTAAGAACAAGAACTCCCTGCTGCACACCGTGAACGACACCTCCGACACGCTCAACGACAGGGGCAGCCTGCTCGGCGGCATGCCGCTGCAGGCCTGACGGGCCCCTCCACGACGTCCCGCGCGGCCGGTCCTCCCCCACCAGGAACCGGCCGCGGCCGTTTCCGCCGTACCGGGAACCGGCCCCCGCCCGGCCCCGCTGTCGAACCGGCGCGCAGACGCCGTCCCTCGCCCGTGCGGAGACCCGACCGGCCAACGCCCGCAGGGGTGGGAACACCCCCGGCGAGGCTTCGGTCCGCCGAGAGGGCGCGCGGTGACCACCACCCCCAACGGCCACGGCTCCCATCCCTTCATGGGGGGACGTCTGGACCAGCTGACAGCCGACGGCTGACAAACGCACGACCGACGACTGCCATCGGACGCTGACCGGCCGGACGCCGGTCGCCGCGTCACCCCGGGGAGCGGAGGGCAGGGACCGGGCGTGGTGTGGAGCCCTCCGCCCGAGCCGCCTTTCGCCTGTTCGCGGGCGTGTCGCGGTCCGGGACGGTGACCGGCGGGAGGGGCGGCCGGTTAGTCCCGTACGGACAACCGAACCGGACGAGGAGCACACGATGGTCGTCAGCGTCGGCGGACCCACGACGGACACGGAGGGCGGACCGGCTTCCGCGGGCACCGGACCGCCGGGACCGGACGCCACGTGCGCGTCCCGGCGCGACCTGGTGCGCGGCCTGGTGGCCTCGGCCGCCATCCTGGGTGTCGCCCCCCTGGCGGTGGCGTCCCTCCCCGCGCGCCGTGAGGAACCACCCGCGAACCTCGTGGACCCGGCGAACCCCCGGGACCGCGCGGACCTCGCCTTCGACGAGGTCTACCGGAGCCGGCGCATCCGTGGCATGCCCGTCGGCACCGCCGGCCCCGCCTTCGGCGCCGGATCGTGGCAGGTAACCGTCGACGGCCGCCCTCTGCACCTGATGCGCCGCGCCGACGGTGGCTGGCTCAGCATGGTCGACCACTACTGCTCGTACCCGACCCCGCTGGAAGCCGCCCGCGCGGCCGTCGACGAACTGGGGCCGGCCCAGCGACTGCGCTACGTGGACCCCGCCGCCGGCCACCACGAGGAGGAGCGTCATGGCGTACACGCGTAAGGACGTCAGCACACTGACCCGCACCGAGCGGCGCCGGTTCGTCATGGCACTGCTGGAACTCAAACGCCGCGGCGAGTACGACGAGTTCGTGCGGATGCACATCGAGTACTACGTCGCCGACGGCGAACGGGGCCTGCGTACGGCGCACATGGCGCCCTCCTTCCTGCCCTGGCACCGGAAGTTCCTGCTGGAGCTCGAGAAGGCGCTCCGCCGGATCGACGATTCGGTGTCCGTGCCGTACTGGGACTGGACCCGGAACCGCGCACCGTCCTCCGTGCCGTGGACCGAGGACCTGCTGGGCGGCAACGGGCGGCCCTCCGACCGGCAGGTGATGACCGGGCCGTTCGCCTACGCACGGGGCAACTGGAAGCTGAAGGTCGGTGTGACCGACGGCGAGTTCCTGACGCGCGACCTCGGCCGGGCCCGCGATCCCATCGACCTGCCCACCAGGGACGAACTGGAATGGGCGATGAAGGACCCCGTCTACGACGCCTCGCCCTGGGACTCGAGGGTCACCAAAGGCTTCCGCAACAAGCTGGAAGGCTGGGGCGCAGGCCGGGGCAGCGCCTCGTGGCACAACCACAACCGGGTGCACCGGTGGGTCGGTGGGGTGATGGTCGGCGGCGCGTCCGTCAACGACCCGGCGTTCTGGCTGCACCACGCCTTCGTCGACCTGGTGTGGTCGCGCTGGCAGCGCAGGCACCGCGAGCACCGTTATCTGCCGGCACAACAGCCGGGGCCCGGCGACCCGCAGCGGGGCCGGATCGTGGCACGGCACGAGAAACTGCCGCCCTGGGACGTGACGCCGAACGACCTGGAGGACCACGCGAGCATCTACCGGTACGCGTGATCCGGTGCGGCGCGGACGCGCCAGAGCCCCGGCGCTCGGGGGTGCCGGGGCTCTGCCATGGACGCGTCAGCTGCCGTAGCCGGTGTCCTTCTTCTCGGCGTTCTTCTTCTTGGCCGCGTTCTTGTCGCTGTTCTCGCCCTTGTCCTCGTCGATGTTGGCGCAGGCGTTGCCGAAGGCGGGGTTCAGCAGGGCGACGATGTTGACGGTGTTGCCGCACACATTGACCGGCACGTGAACCGGGACCTGGACGAGGTTGCCCGACAGCACGCCCGGCGAGTGGACGGCAGCGCCCTTCGCGCCGGCGTCGGCCATGGCCAGACCCGCCCCGCTGAGGACCATGGCGCCCGTGCCCAGCGCAACACCGGTTGCCTTTGTGATGCGAGACATCTCGTTCTCCTTAGATTCGGGGAACGCGACGGCCGGTCGCGCCGTCGCACTCCCCGTTCAACGCGGCGGAACATGGCGGGTCACGCGGATCGGACCGGGATCACCCGTCTTGAACAAGGCCGCGCGGGTGGGCGTCGTGGGGGTACGAAAAGCGCATCGCTGAGCCGGACGGCGGGCGACGGCGGTGGCGGCGCACGGCTGGGCTCGCTGCGCGCGCGGCGACGAGATCACAGGGCTGGCGTGTGCCGAGCGCCACCGACCGGCACCGGCCGAAAACCCCCCCGGACGGAGGGTGGAGACTGGCGCCCCCGGCAGGACTCGAACCTGCGGCCAAGCGCTTAGAAGGCGCCTGCTCTATCCACTGAGCTACGGGGGCCGGGTGTGGTGGCCTCTGTCGTGGTGCCCGGGTGTGGGCTGATCCGTGACGTTGCCGGGGACAAGGATAGGGCTCCCGGATCCTTGACCCTGTTGCTTCGCCTCCGTGGCTCGATGTGGAGGTTCGGTGAAGCGGTCCTGATAATCGCAGGCAGGTACGAATCGTGCAGCGCTTTTGACGCCTCGCGCACCGGGTGTTGTGCACTCGTTATGCCTGCGCTGCCGTCCTGTCCCGGTCGTCCCTTCCGTCCCTTGTGTCCTGTCGGCGCGCAGACATGCTCATATGCTTCAGAAATCCCATAAAATTGGGCATTCTTCGCATGTGGTGACCTTGGACGTACGGCCTCAGCTGCTCGACGCACTCTCCGCGCTGCGCGACCGCGTCGCCGCCGCACGCTTCCCGCTGCCCCTGGCGGGGGCCCCACGCGCGCGTGCCAACCGCGACGAACTGCTCGCCCAGCTCGACGACTACCTGGTGCCCCGGTTGAGACAGCCGGAAGCACCGCTGCTCGCCGTCGTCGGGGGATCCACCGGGGCCGGGAAGTCGACGCTCGTCAACTCGCTCGTGGGGCGGCGGGTCAGCGAGGCGGGTGTGCTGCGGCCGACGACACGGACGCCCGTGCTGGTCTGCCACCCGGAGGACCATCACTGGTTCAGCGGCATGCGGGTGCTGCCCGACCTCACGCGCGTGTGGGTACCCCAGCAGGAGGCGAGCGACGACCTGCTGCTCCCCGGCGAGAACCCCGCGCGCGTACTGCGCATCGAGACCGCCGAGACCCTGCCGCCCGGCCTCGCCCTGCTCGACGCGCCCGACATCGACTCCCTCGTCGCCGACAACCGCGTCCTCGCCGCCGAGCTGCTCTGCGCCGCGGACGTCTGGGTCATGGTCACCACGGCGGCCCGCTACGCCGACGCCGTCCCCTGGCATCTGCTGCGCACCGCCAAGGAGTACCAGGTGACGCTGGTCACCGTGCTCGACCGAGTGCCCCACCAGGTGGTCTCCGAGGTCTCCCGGCAGTACGGCGCCCTGCTCACCAAGGCCGGCCTCGGCCACGTGCCCCGGTTCACCGTGCCCGAGCTGCCCGAGTCCGCCTGGGGCGGCGGACTGCTGCCCGCCACCGCCGTCGCACCGCTGCGCACCTGGCTCGTCCACCAGGCCCAGGACCCCGCCGCCCGCCAGCACGCCATGGCCCGCACCGCGTACGGCGTCCTCGACTCCCTGAAGTCCCGGATGCCCGAGCTGGCCAGCGCCGCCGCCGCCCAGTACTCCGCCGCCCTGCGCCTCACCTCCGCCGTCGACACCGCCTACGACAGCGAGCACGCGCGCGTGCGCAGCCGCCTCCAGTCCGGGGCCGTACTCGCCGGCAACGCCCTCAAGCGGTGGCGTGCCTTCCCGCTCGACTGCACCGCCGGGGAACTGCTGGACGCGCTCGTGGACAGCCTCGGCGACCTGCTGCTGTGCGCCGTCACCGCCGCCGACGAGCGTGTCCACGACGCCTGGCGGCGCGAACCCGCCGCGGGCGCCCCCGAACTCGCCGACCCCGACACCGGGCCGGACTGCGCCGAACACCGGATCGGGATGGCCGTACGGCGGTGGCGGCGCGAGCTGGAGGAGTACGCCGAGGAGGAGGTGCGCGAGCTCGACCGCACCCCCGCGCCCGACCCCGAGGTGGTCGCCGCCCTCGTCGCCACCGCGCTGCTCGGCGGCCGCCGGGCCCGGTCGGCGGGCGAGGGCCTGGCCGAGCGGATCGGTGCGCACGGGGCGCTGCGACTGCGGGACCGGGGCGGGCGGCTGCTCGCCGAGTACCTGGACCGCGTGATCCACGCCGAGCGCGAACGCCGTCTCGCCCCGCTCGACGCCCTCGACGTCCACCCCGAGCCGCAGGCCGAACTCATCGCCGCGCTGTCCGTACTGCAGAAGGAGAGGTGACCGGTGACCGCCGTCACGGACCAGGACCACACCGAGCACGCTGATCAGGGGGGTCGCTCGGACCGTGAGGGGTGCGTGGGCCACTCAGGTCACGCCAGTCACTCCGCTCACGCTGGTAACTCCCGTCACACCGAGCGACGCGCTACGGAGGAGCAGGCCGCCGGCGAGGGCCGGGAGCCAGGGGAGGCAGGTGTGCGCGCGGAGAGTGAGGAGACGGGCGCCGCTCGCGCGGAGGACGACGGGAAAGGCACCTCCTGTGTGGAGGGCGATGGGAAGGGCGGATCCCGCGTGGAGGGCGATGTCGAAGGGCGCGGTGCGAAGGGGAGCGGGACGGGCGGCATGGCGGGGGACACGCGTGGCGGGGAGAAAGGCGTCGGAGAAAAGGACGGCGGAGGCAAGGACGGCGGAGGGGAGGACCGAGAGGGGAACGGCCGCGCGGGGAAGGGCGGCACGCGTGGGAAGGGCGGCGGTGCCCCTGGGGCTCGTACCGGCCGTCCGGAGTCCGGCATCGCCTGGGACGACGGGCTGATCGCGCGGCGGGTCACCGAAGGGGCCGTCACGGCCGAGCCGGTCACCGTGTCCGAGACCCGCATCGGCGGGCTGGGCGGGGCGCACGGCGAGCCGCCCACGCCGGTGTTCGACGGGCGACTGCGGTCGCGGCTGGACGCGCTGCGGGAACTCGTGGGGCTCTCCCGCACCCGGCTCGACAGCCGGACGCTCGCCGAGGCGGGCCGCGTGCTCGACGAGGCGGCCGCGCGGCGCCGGCTGTCCGGGCAGCACACCGTCGTCGCCCTCGCGGGCGCGACCGGCAGCGGCAAGTCACAGCTGTTCAACACGCTGGCCGGAGTGACCATCTCGGAGACCGGCGTACGGCGCCCCACCACGTCGTCGCCCATCGCGTGCAGCTGGAGCGACGGGGCGGCGCCCCTCATCGACCGGCTGGGCATCCCGCCCCGGCTGCGCCGCCGCCCCGCGCAGCACGCGGACGTCGACGGGCAGCTGCGCGGGCTGGTCCTGGTGGACCTGCCCGACCTTGACTCGGCGGCCGTGCGCCACCGCGAGCAGGCGGACCGGGTGCTCGCCCTGGTCGACGCGGTGATCTGGGTCGTGGACCCGGAGAAGTACGCCGACGCCGTGCTGCACGAGCGCTATCTGCGGCCCATGGCCGGGCACGCCGAGATCATGTTCGTCGTCCTGAACCAGATCGACCGGCTGCCCGGTGAGGCCGCCGAGCAGGTCCTCGACGACCTGCGGCGGCTGCTCGACGAGGACGGCATCGCCCTCGGGGAGTACGGCGAGCCCGGCGCGACCGTGCTGGCGCTGTCCGCGCTGACCGGGGACGGCGTCGGTGAACTGCGCGAGGCGCTCGGCCAGTTCGTCGCCGAGCGCGCCGCCCCCGCGCGGCGTATCGCCGCCGACCTGGACGCCGCCGCGTGGCGGCTGCGGCCCGTCTACGCCACCGGCCGGCGCGCCGGGCTCAGCGAGGCGGCGCGGGACGAGTTCTCCGCGCGGCTCGCTGACGCGGTGGGCGCCACCGCCGCCGGGGAGGCCGCCGAGCGGGCCTGGCTGCGCAACGCCAACCGCGCGTGCGGCACGCCGTGGCTGCGGCTGTGGCGGTGGTGCCACGGCCGGCGGGAACCGTCCACGGGTCGTATGCCGGTCCGGGCGCAGGCCGACGAGGAGGCCACCGCGCGGCAGCGGGTCGAGCAGGCGGTGCGGACGGTGGCCGACCGCGCGGCGGCCGGGCTGCCCGCGCCCTGGGCGCAGGCGGTGCGGGAGGCGGCCGTACGGGGCGCGCAGGGACTGCCCGAGGCGCTGGACGAGCTGGCGGCGCGGACCGCACTGCCCGCGGGGCGTCCGCCGCGGCCCGGCTGGTGGCCGGTGGCGGTGCTCGCGCAGGCGTCGATGACGATCCTCCAGGTCATCGGCGGGTTGTGGCTGGTCGGGCAGATCGTCGGGGTCATGTCGCCGAACCTCGGGGTGCCGGTGCTGCTGATGGTGGCCGGGATCGTCGGCGGGCCGCTGGTGGAGTGGAGCTGCCGGCTGGCGGCGCGGGGGCCTGCCCGGCGGTACGGGATGGAGGCGGAACGGCGGTTGCGGGAGGCGGCCGCCGGGTGCGGGCGGGCCCGGGTGCTGGATCCGGTGGCGGCGGAGCTGCTGCGGTACCGGGAGGTGCGGGAGCAGTACGGGAGGGTCATCGGGGCGGGGGCGCCGTAGAGGTGGTGCATGTAGGGGGGAGGGGCGGGGCATACCCCGTCACCCGTGTGGGTGGCGGGGTTTTCCACATCCCGGGGGCGGGTCCACAGGCCGCGGCGGGCCCGGCGGAAGGCGGGCAGTCTGGGGGCGCGGCGACCGCGACGGACGCGGTCGCCGGACCAGACGACGCCGCGTACGGGAGGGCCCGTACGAGGGAGGGGCTGACGATGAACGAGACGATCATCTGCGCGGTCGGGAACGTGGCGACCCAGCCGGTCTACCGGGAGACGCCGACGGGAGCGTCGGCGCGGTTCCGGCTGGCGGTGACCGCGCGCTATCTGGACCGTGAGAAGAACGCGTGGACGGACGGCCACACCAACTTCTTCACCGTGTGGGCCAACCGCCAGCTCGCCACGAATGTGATGTCCTCGCTGAACCTGGGGGAGCCGGTGGTGGTGCAGGGCCGCCTCAAGGTGCGCACCGACATGCGGGAGGGACAGAGCCGCACCTGGGCGGACATCGACGCCGTGGCGATCGGCCACGATCTGGCACGGGGCACGGCGGCGTTCCGCCGCACGGGGCGTGCGGAGGGAGCAGCGGGCGCGACGGGACCGGCGGGGCCGGCCGATACGGCGGGGGAGCCGACCTCCTCGTCACCGCGCCCGGAGCCCGACTGGGAGACACCGGCGGACGATTCGTCCAGCGCCGACGCGGTCGCCGGGCAACAGCGGCCGCGAGCAGCGCTGGTGACGTAATGTCAGGTGACGCCCCCACCTGACCGAAGTGCTGGCTTATCGACGAATGCCTGAAACACCCCGTGGATTTGTCGGTAAGCCCAGCTCAAGTCGGTCCGCGCGATAACGATTACGAGTCGGATCACCGCTCTGAAGGGATCACCGGGAAAGGCGGTACGCGCGCCTACCTAGGATGCCGGACATGGCTCCTGGGGCTTGACCACTCTGCTGGCGGGACCGCGCCCCACGTCAACCGGTCCTGCTCGAAGGGGAATTCTGTGTTTGCTTCGTTCTCCGCACGGTCCGTGTGCGGGCGAGGGGCGGCCGGTATCGCCGCCGCGACGCTGGTGTCCGGACTGACCGTGGCGACCCTGACGGCCACCGCCGGACGGGCCGCGGCCGACGAGACGGCGGGCCGGGCCCAGGGTGGCGCGACCGCCACCATCGGCGGCCTGAAGACGTACGGCCCCGCCGTGGTGCACAGCGACGCGGGCGACCAGGAGCTGTCGGCGGGGCTGTTCGAGATGTCCGTCGAGGGCGGCGGCACCCTGCAGACCTACTGCGTCGACATCCACAACCCCACGCAGAAGGACGCCAAGTACCACGAGACGCCGTGGAGCGGCACGTCGCTCGGCGCGAACGAGGACGCGGGCCGTATCCGCTGGATCCTGCAGAACTCCTACCCGCAGGTCAACGACCTGGCGGCGCTCGCGCGCAAGGCCGGTGTGAGCGGCGGCCTCAGCGAGCAGGACGCCGCGGCGGGCACCCAGGTCGCGATCTGGCGCTACTCGGACGGCGTGGACGTCGAGGCCGTCGACCCGCAGGCCGAGAAGCTCGCGGACTACCTTCAGGACAGCGCCCGCGACACCACGGAGCCCGAGGCCTCCCTCACCCTCGACCCGCCCGCGCTCTCCGGCCGCCCCGGCGCGCTCCTCGGCCCGGTCACGGTGAACACCAACGCGGACAGCGTCCGGGTGACCCCGCCGGCCGACGCCGCCACCAGCGGCGTACGGGTCGTCGGGAAGGACGGCAAGCCGGTGACCGCGGCGCAGGACGGCACCCAGCTCTTCTTCGACGTGCCCGCGGACGCGGCGGACGGCTCGACCGAGCTGACCGTACAGGCCTCCACCACCGTGCCGGTGGGCCGCGCCTTCGCCTCCGAAAGCCGCAGCCAGACGCAGATCCTCGCCGGTTCCAGCGAGTCGACCGTGTCCGCGACGGCCACCGCGACCTGGGCGGAGGCCGGTGCCGTACCGGCCCTCTCCGCGGCGGAGAACTGCGCCGAGGGCGGCGTCGACATCACGGCCGTGAACACGGGCGACGCGCCGTTCACCTTCGAGCTGATGGGCATGGAACACACCATCGCCGCGGGCGAGACCCGCACGGTGACGGTGCCCCTCCAGGAGGACCAGGCCTACGACTTCACGATCACCGGCCCCGCCGGCCTCGAACACCGCTTCACCGGTGTCCTCGACTGCCGCACCCAGGCCGCAGAGTCCGAGGACACCAGCGTCTCCACCCAGACCCTCACCGAACCCACCCCCGCCACGGCCGGCGCCCCCACGGAAGACGTCAACCTCGCCGCGACCGGCAGCTCCGGCACCACCCCGCTGATCGGCGGCGTGGCCATCGGCCTGGTGGTGATCGGTGGGGCGGCACTGGTGCTGGTCCGCAAGCGCAAGGCTCAGGACTGACGGGAGAGGCCCGAGGGGCCTCGTCCGCCACTGGTCGGACGGGACCGGCACGCGTTGGCACGGCCGGTCATGGCGGTACGAGGCCGTGCCCGCCCGAGGTGACATCGTCTCACAGCGTGCGCGCGGGCACGCGGTCCGGCGTCCTCGGGAAACCGGCAGGCCAACCCCTCGACGGCCGGGATGGCCGGCATGAGGTGACCGCGCGGCCGGAGTGTCAGTGTCTCCAGCTCGTCTCCGGCCGGTCAGCCCACGAAGCGTGTCCAGGTGCTGAAGACCGTCGCGCTCGATCAGCGAGCCGTCGGGAGCGAACGTGTACACCCGTGGCGGGCTCATGGCTTCCACGGCCCTTCGCACCTGCGCTTCGTGCTCTGCGGGGTCGGTCCGCCGCGGGCCCCGCACATGGAAGCCGTGCAGTCGGATGCTGTTCGCGTCGACGTCCTCCGGCTCGGGACGGCCCTCCTGGACGAAGCCGCAGAGCGCTCGCAGTGCGCCTTCGCCCAAGTCCAGGGGGTGGAACGGCAGCGGGTACGGCTCTTCGTCCTCGTCCGGCCAGGGAATGACGTCGGCCGGGCCGTCTCCGGCCCAGTAGGGCAGCTCGAAGGGGAGCGGTTCGCCGATGTTCTCGATGATGCCGCTGTCCGGAGACAGGCTCAGGGACCGGACGAGACGACCGTCCTCCCACACGGCGAACGCCAGCCAGTCGACGACGCTGTGCATGGCGTGCAGGAGGAGGCGCCGGCCGGCGCTTGCCGCCACGAGGTGTCCCGGAAGGCTGGAGGGGGCATCGATCATCACGTCCTGATCGCCGACGAGCTCCACGCCCGGCCAGCTGGCCGCGTAAACCGTGCCCTTCGGCGGGTACACCCCGTCCCCGAGGCTCGAGCCGTCGCACGCCTCGATCTCGGAGCCCGGACAGAGCCGCCTGATCATGGCTGCCGTCCGGTCGAAGTCCGCCGCCCCCGCTCGGCGCAGCATGGCCGGCACGTCGCCGTCGGCGTACACCAGCAGTCCCGTCTTGGCTCCCGAAGCCCCTCCCCGAAACGTCACCCGTGATGGCGGGCGCACCATAGCGGCAGGCACGGACAACGAAGGCGACGCGTTTCGCCCGCTCAGCCGGGCCCGTCCCGCGGTTGAGCGAAGGCGCCAGCTCCTGATCAGCGAGGGCGCCAGAGACTGATCGAGGACGCCCCGCAGTGACCGTGGAGCCCGAGCCGCATCGGCGAATTTGCAGGTCAGACGCCCCCCTCCATACGGGTTTCCCCCAGGGGGTAGCCGTCAGGCAAGATGGGCTGTATCTGCCCACTGCCAGATTCAAGCTGCCGGACGGTTTCTCTTGGCTGAGTTCATTTACACCATGCGCAAGGCGCGCAAGGCGCACGGCGACAAGGTGATCCTCGATGACGTCACCCTGAACTTCCTCCCCGGGGCGAAGATCGGCGTCGTCGGCCCGAACGGTGCCGGTAAGTCGACCGTGCTGAAGATCATGGCGGGGCTGGAGCAGCCGTCCAACGGTGACGCCTTCCTCTCGCCCGGCTACAGCGTCGGCATCCTGCTCCAGGAGCCCCCGCTGAACGAGGAGAAGACGGTCCTGGAGAACGTCCAGGAGGGTGTCGCCGAGATCAAGGGCAAGCTCGACCGGTTCAACGAGATCGCCGAGCTGATGGCCACCGACTACTCGGACGCGCTGCTCGACGAGATGGGCAAGCTCCAGGAGGAGCTGGACCACGCCAACGCCTGGGACCTCGACGCCCAGCTGGAGCAGGCCATGGACGCCCTGGGCTGCCCGCCGGCCGACTGGCCCGTCACCAACCTCTCCGGTGGTGAGCGGCGCCGCGTCGCGCTGTGCAAGCTGCTGCTGGAGCAGCCCGACCTGCTGCTCCTCGACGAGCCCACCAACCACCTCGACGCCGAGTCGGTGAACTGGCTGGAGCAGCACCTGGCCAAGTACCCGGGCACCGTCGTCGCGATCACCCACGACCGGTACTTCCTGGACAACGTCGCCGAGTGGATCCTCGAGCTCGACCGCGGCCGCGCCTACCCGTACGAGGGCAACTACTCCACGTACCTGGAGACCAAGCAGACCCGTCTGAAGGTCGAGGGCCAGAAGGACGCCAAGCGCGCCAAGCGCCTCAAGGAGGAGCTGGAGTGGGTCCGCTCCAACGCCAAGGGGCGGCAGGCCAAGTCCAAGGCGCGTCTGGCCCGCTACGAGGAGATGGCCGCCGAGGCGGAGAAGATGCGGAAGCTGGACTTCGAGGAGATCCAGATCCCGCCGGGCCCGCGGCTGGGCAACATCGTGGTCGAGGTCGAGAAGCTCAACAAGGCCTTCGGTGAGAAGGTCCTGATCGACGACCTCTCCTTCACGCTGCCGCGCAACGGCATCGTCGGTGTCATCGGCCCGAACGGCGCCGGCAAGACCACCCTGTTCAAGATGATCCAGGGCCTGGAGACGCCGGACTCCGGTTCGATCAAGGTCGGCGACACCGTCAAGATCTCGTACGTCGACCAGAGCCGCGAGAACATCGACCCGAAGAAGACGCTGTGGGAGGTCGTCTCCGACGGCCTCGACTACATCAACGTCGGCCAGGTCGAGATGCCGAGCCGGGCGTACGTGTCCGCCTTCGGCTTCAAGGGGCCGGACCAGCAGAAGCCGGCCGGGGTGCTCTCCGGTGGTGAGCGCAACCGCCTGAACCTGGCGCTGACCCTGAAGCAGGGCGGCAACCTGCTGCTCCTCGACGAGCCGACCAACGACCTCGACGTCGAGACGCTCAGCAGCCTGGAGAACGCGCTGCTGGAGTTCCCCGGCTGCGCCGTGGTCGTCTCCCACGACCGGTGGTTCCTGGACCGCGTCGCCACGCACATCCTCGCCTACGAGGGTGACTCCAAGTGGTTCTGGTTCGAGGGCAACTTCGAGTCGTACGAGAAGAACAAGATCGAGCGGCTGGGTCCGGACGCCGCGCGTCCGCACCGGGCCACCTACAAGAAGCTGACCCGGGGCTGATCGGTCTTGCGGCACATCTACCGCTGCCCGCTGCGCTGGGCGGACATGGACGCGTACGGCCACGTCAACAACGTGGTGTTCCTGCGCTACCTGGAGGAAGCCCGTATCGACTTCCTCTTCCGCCCGGAGAAGGACTTCCAGCAGGGGTCCGTGGTGGCGCGCCACGAGATCGACTACAAGCGGCAGCTCGTCCACCGGCACGAGCCGGTGACCATCGAGCTGTGGGTCACCGAGATCCGGGCCGCCTCCTTCACCATCGCCTACGAGGTGAAGGACGGCGACCAGGTCTACGTCCGGGCGTCGACCGTCATCGTGCCGTTCGACTTCGAACGGCAGCGGCCGCGCCGGATCACCGACGAGGAACGCGCGTTCCTCAAGGAGTACATGGACGACGCCGCCGAGCGGGGAGCCGGCGCGGCATGACGGAGCTGCACCTCGCCGACGAGAGGGAGGCGGCGGACCTCGCCGCCTTCCTCTCCCGGCTGCTCCACTACGACCGTGGGGCCGCGGTGCGCCTCCAGGCGGCGGGCACCGCGCTCGCCGTCTTCGGACGGCCGCCGTCCTTCGAGGTGCTGGCGATCCGCGCCGTACGGCTCGCCAAGCCGTACGAGCACGGGCTGGACGTCACCCTGGACGTCACCGTCTCCGCGGGCGAACTGCTGGAGTCCGTGGACGAGAAGGCGGCCACGGCCGCCGTGCCCGCCGCGGTGACCGGGCCGCCGTGGGCCGGGGTGCTGCCGCCGCGCGGCGGCTGGCAGCCGGAGCCCGGACTGCCGGCGACGGACGCGCTGCGCGCGATGGTCGCCGCCGGGGTCGCCGAGTTCCGCTCCCGCACCGCGGAACTGGCGCCCGAGGCGCGAACGCGGGCCGAGCTGGACCGGATCGGCCGGGAGATCTGGTCCCGGACCGTCGCGGCCACCGGCCTGCCGGTGCGGGCGGTGCACGCCGCCCAGTCGCTGGGCTTCCTGCGGCCCGTGCCCGGCGCCGAGGCGCCGGCGCTGCTGTCCTCCGGGCCCTGGCTGCGGCTGCGCACGCCCTACGGGTCGATCGCCGTACGCCGGTCCCGGCCGGAGGGGCTGGGACTGCTGGGCGTCAGCGTCCGCTCGACGAGCTGAGGGCGGCCGGGGACACAGGGTCCCTGCCGCCCCCTCTTCGGCGCGGGCTCAGCCCGGGGTGTTCACCATCGACGCCGCCGCGTACGTCAGGTAGTTCCACAGCGTGTGCTCGTGCTCCTCGGACAGGCCGAGCTCCTCCACGGCGACCCGCATGTGCTTCAGCCACGCGTCGTGCGCCGCGCGGTCGACCGTGAACGGGGCGTGGCGCATCCGCAGCCGCGGGTGGCCGCGGTTCTCGCTGTACGTCGTCGGACCGCCCCAGTACTGCATCAGGAAGAGCGCGAGCCGCTCCTCCGCGGGGCCCAGGTCCTCCTCGGGATACATCGGCCGCAGGATCGGGTCCTCGGCGACTCCCTCGTAGAAACGGTGGACGAGCCGACGGAAGGTCTCCTCCCCGCCGACCTGCTCGTAGAAGGTCTGCTCCTGAAGCGTGCCACGCCGAATCTCTCTCACGCCCTCCATGCTCTCAGACACCGTGACCGAGGACGGAAGGCCTAGGACCCGCCCGCGGACCCCCCGCTCCCTCCCCACCTGGGGTGCTCGCCTCTGGCTGTGATGCGCAGCACAGTGGAGGTATGGGTGCCCACGCTCTCGACAAGGACCTGGAGGAACTCGCCGTCTCCGCGCGGGCCGCGCTGGTGCGGGAGATCGAGGCGAGCGGCGCCTGGGCCGCGGACCCGGTGTGGCGGGAGGTGTTCGCCGCGGTGCCGCGGCACCTGTTCGTGCCGTACTACTACGTCGGCGTCCTCGGCGGATACGAACGCCGCTGGGGCGAACACCCCGACCCGCGGGCGCGGGAGCGCTGGATGAAGGGCGCGTACGCCGACGAGCCGCTGGCCACCCGGCTGCGCGACGGCCAGTTGCTCTCCTCCAGCAGCCAGCCCTCCCTCATGGCGCTGATGCTGGCCGCGCTCGGGATCGAGGACGGCGACCGGGTGCTGGAGATCGGCGCCGGCAGCGGCTACAACGCGGCCCTGCTCGCGCACCGGCTCGGCGACGGCGACCTCGTCACCACCATCGATCTCGACCCGGAGATCACCGAGTCCGCGCGGCGGCATCTGGACGCCGCCGGCTACCACCCCGTGGTCGTCACCGGGGACGGCGCGCGCGGAGTGCCGCAGCGGGCGCCGTTCGACCGGATCATCGCCACCTGCGCGCTGCCCACGATCCCGCGCGCCTGGCTCGCCCAGTGCCGCCCCGGCGGCCGGATCCTCACCCCGCTCGCCACCGGCCTGATCCTGCTGACGGCCGGCGCCGGCGGGCAGGCCGAGGGACGGTTCCTGGACTCCCCGGCCTACTTCGTGCCGCTGCGCGGCGCCGGCCCGAGCGATGCCGAGCCGGCGGGGCTGGGCGCCGTGCCGCGCCGGGGCCGCGAGGACGACCTGTTCCGG
Organism: Streptomyces sp. JB150; assembly: GCF_011193355.1. Classification (GTDB taxonomy): domain Bacteria; phylum Actinomycetota; class Actinomycetes; order Streptomycetales; family Streptomycetaceae; genus Streptomyces. The sequence continues at coordinate 2,597,247 of NZ_CP049780.1, read as the reverse complement.
TTCCTGTCCGCGCTGACCCGCGGCAGCCTCGACCCGCAGGAGGCGTACGCGCTGTGGGAGCGCGAGGGCCGGCCGCGCCGCGACCGCTACGGCATCACGGTCACCGGCGAGGGGGAGTGGGCGTGGCTGGACGACCCGGAGGGGCCGTATGCCTGGCCCCTTCCGGGATGAGCCGTCCCGTCCGGCGGTCCGCCCCGGCGGTCAGCCGCGGCGGATGGTGATCGTCGTCCAGGCGCCCACGTGCACCCGGTCGCCGTCCTGGAGCGGCACCGGCACGAACGGCTGGATCGGCTCCTCGGCGCCGTTGACCGTGGTGCCGTTGGTCGAGTTCTGGTCGACGATCGCCCAGCTGCCGTCCGGCTGCTGGACCAGCACCGCGTGCTGGTGCGAGACACCCGGGTCCTCCGGCGGCACCGACAGGTCGATGTCGGGGGTGTCGCCGGTGGAGTGGCGGCGGCGGCCGATGGTGACCTGGTTGCCGGTGAGGGTGCGCCGCTGCTCCGGTGAGTACGCGGGCAGGTTCAGGCCCGCGGCCTCGGGGCCGGAGCGCTGCATCATCGCCATGAAGTACTCGCGGTCCGGGCCGATCGTCGCCGTCCAGGTCGCCGGGCCCTGCGGGGCGGGCGGCGGCGGGGCCTGGTTCGCGCCGGGGTGCGGGTAGCCGTAGCCGCCGCCGGGCTGCGCGGGGGCACCCGGGCCGCCGGGGCCGCCGTGGGTCTGGGGCCCGCCGTGGCCGTGGGGGCCGCCGGGGCCGGTGGACGGCGGGGAGAGCACCCAGTCGTCACCGCCGCCGTAGGACGGGCCGCCGGGGGCACCGGGACCGCCCGGACCACCGGGGCCGCCGGGACCACCGGGGCCCGGCCGGTGGAAGGCCTGCGGGGCGCCACCCGGCGCACCGGGACCGCCCGGACCACCGGGGCCGCCGGGCGGGCCGGGCGGCGGAGGGACCGGACGCGAGGGGTCCGCGCCGTAACCGGGCGGCGGACCCGCCTGGCCGGGCACGGGGGAGGGACCGCCGGGGCGCTCGCCGAAGGGGCCGCCGGGCTGACCCGGACCGCCGCCGGGGCCGGGGAAGCCGCCGGGACCACCGGGACCACCGGGTCCACCGGGTCCACCGGGACCACCGGGTCCGCCGGGCCTGGGCGGCATGCCGGGAGCGCCGTGTCCGCCGGGGCCACCGGGCTCACCGCCGAAGCCGGGGCCGCCCGGAGGGATCGGTTCCGCGGGACGGTTCACCTGTGACGGGCGGGAGCCCTGGTACTCGTACTGGTCCGTGCCGCCGTACGACGGCGGGCCGGGCGGCCGCTGGAAGCGCGGGTCGGGGCCCGGGCCCTGGCCGGGGCCGGGTGCCGGCGGGCGCGGGGGGGACGGCGCGGCCGGGGTGTACGAGGTCGCGGTGTTGGTCAGGAAGTTCCACCGGCACTCCTCGCAGAACGGCGCGCCGCCCTCGCGGGGCGTGCGGCACTGCGGGCACAGCTCCGGCTGCGGGCTGGGCGCGGCGGCCGGCCGGCCGGTCGCGCCGGGCGCGGGCGGCGGGAAGCCGTATCCGCCACCGCCGGGCGGCGGCGGAGGCGGGGGCGGGGGCACGGCTCCGGCCATGCGGTGACCGCAGACCTCGCACCAGTCGTCGGAACCCGACTGGTGTCCGTTCGGGCAGGTCGGCATGTCGGCGCTTCCCCCTCTCCTTTTCCGGTCGCTTCGACCGGATTTCTCCAACCCCAAGGGGTCAGGCTCGTTCCTGTTTACGTCACTTCTTTACACGAACAGTCTTGGTGGACCGAGTCTCGAGAGTCATCTCGTCGGCCTCCGCGACCTTCGCCTTCAGTCGCACAGTACCTGTCGCGGCGTCGACCACGTCCACCACCTTCGCAAGCAGTTTCGCAGTATCCGCGTTCCCCGAGGCGCCGGCGAGCTGAACGGCGCGCCCCAGTTTGGCCGTTGCTCCATCGATGTCTCCGGATTTGCGCAGATCGAGCCCTTCCTGGATGACCTGGGCGAGTTCGGCCTGCCCGGTGTAGTGGGCGACCTGGGGGTTGATCGACGTCGACGCGGCCATGTCGTCGGTCCACACGGCCCGTACGAGACCCTGGGCGCCGAGGTTGTGCGCGCCGCCGTCGGGCTGCGGGATCACCAGCGAGACCCGCGCCGCCAGCATCTCCTGGCCGAGGTCCGCGGCGGGAACCTCCACGCAGAGGTGGTAGTCACGGGACTCGTCCCCCCAGGAACCGGTGGGGTAGTCACCGGCGCGCGGGCCGGCCTCGGTGCGGCGGCCGGTCAGGTCCTCGACCGTGGGCGCCACCTGCTTGACGAACGTGATGGTCGTGCCGACCGGCGTCCACAGCCGCAGCGCGACGTCCGCGACCTCCTTGCCCATCGCCGTCTCCATCATCCGCGTGAAGTCGGCGGCGAGAGCGGCCGGATCGGCGACGATGTCGGCGCTGCCGAGCAGCGCCGAGGCGATGCCTGTGACTTCTTTCACTTCCCAGTCGGTGCCGACGCCGCGCGCGTCACAGGTGAAACGTCCGGCGCAGGCGTCCAGGGAGGCCTTCAGGTCCTCCGGCGACTCGTGTTCGTTGCGGCCGTCGGTGAGCAGGATGCCGTGCCGGATGGCCACGTCCGCGGAGGACAGCAGCCGGTCGGCGAGGCGCAGCCAGGTGCCGATGGCGGTGCCGCCGCCCGCGCTCAGCCTGCGCAGCGCCTGCTTGGCCTGTTCCCGGGTGGTGGGGCTCGCGGTCGCGAGCCGCCCGCCGCCCGGATAGACCTCCTTGGCCACATGGGTGCCGCCGATCACCGCGAAGTGCACGCCGTCGCGCAGGGTGTCGATCGCGGCGGCGGTCGCGTCCCGGGCGTTGCGCATCTTGGCCGGCGGGTAGTCCATCGACCCCGAGCAGTCGACCATGATCGCCACGGCGGCGGACGGGCCCTGGCCGGGCGCGTACACCTGCGGTGCGGTGACGGCGCTGCCGAGGGTGCCGCCGCCGGTCGCGGTCACCGTGACGATCGCGTTGACCTCCCGGCCGCCCTCCGGGAGGAACTCGTTCTGGTACACGTCCACCGAGAACCGGGGCACGTTCGACTTCGACAGTCTGGCCATGCGTACTCGACTCCCCCTTGGTGCCCCGCCGGAGCGGGGTCACGGCTGTGGCCGGACCGGTCCCCTCCGGTCCGGCGAGGCTTCCCCGTCGCGCGCGGCTTTTCCGTGTCGCCCGACGCCTCAGGCGGATCCTGCCCCTTGCGGCGGGGCGGGGAACGGCAGGACGGCCACTGTTACGTTGTCGTGGCCCCCGCCGTCGAGCGCGTGCCCGACCAGGACGCGGGCGCTGTGCAGCGGCCGGTCGGCGGCGTCGGGCGGGAGGACGCCGGCCATCTCCTCGGCGGCCTCCGCGTAGTTCCACAGGCCGTCCGTGCAGACGATCACGACACCGGGGCGGTCCGGCTTGAACGAGGCGGTGTGCGGCTCCAGTTCGTAGGCGTCCGCGCCGAGCCAGCCGGTGATCGCGTGGGCGCGCTCGTCGGCGTACGCCTCGGCCTCGTTCATCAGGCCCGCGGCGACCATCTGCGCGGCCCAGGAGTCGTCCTCGGTGAGGCGGGCCGCGGGCGCGGTGCGGTCCAGGGGGACCCAGTAGGCGCGGCTGTCGCCGACCCAGCCGACCACCAGCAGACCGTTCGTCACCACCGCGCCGACCAGGGTGCACGCCGGGGCGTTCTGGTGCGGGGCGTGCTCGCGGGCCGTGGCGGGCTCGTGGGCCAGGGCGTTCACCGCCTGCGAGGCGGCGACGATCGCCTCGTGCATGGCCTGCTGGGGGTGGGTGCCGTGCGGCAGCGCGGCGAGCAGCGCGGCGCTCGCCGCGCGGGACGCGGCGAGGGAGGCGTCGTCCGGGCGGGTCGCCGAGGACACGCCGTCGCAGACGACCGCCACGGCGGCGGGGGACCCGTCGGGCAGCGCGGTGGTGCCGATGGCGAACGCGTCCTCGTTGCGGTGGTGGCGCAGGCCGCGGTCGCTGACGGCGGCGACGGGGCCGGACTCCTCCTCCAGGTGGTCGCGTTCGCGGGGCTGGGCGTGGCCGCAGTTCTCGCAGTAGCCGTCGTCGTCGACCCGGCCGGCCCGGCAGGCGACGCAGAGCCGGGCGGGGCCGGCGGGCGGCGCGGCGGCGGCGCGTTCCGCGATCCGCGGGTCCGGGGCCTGGAGCGGGTACTCGTCGGCCGCGGCGGGCGCGGCGGGCGCGGCGGGCGCGGCGGGCACGGCCGGCTCGGGCGCGGGGGTACCGGCCGGTCCGTGGAGGGGGGCCGGCGTGCCGGACTCGCCGGACCGGTCCGTGGCGCGCAGGGCGAAGCGGACGCCGGGGGCCGGGGCGGGCGCGGGCGCGTACGGGGGCGCGTCGGGCGCCGGAGACGCCGGGGCGTGCGCCGGGGGTGCGGGCGGGGCCGGGGGAGCCGGGGGAGCCGGGGGGGCCGGGGGCGCCGGGACGGAGGGCGGGGGCGGCGTGTTCCCGTACGGCATCGGGCCGTTGGCGTACGGCGCGGGCGGGGGCGCGGGCGCGGGTACGACGGGGGTGGCGGGGTGGGCGGCCGGTGCCTGGCCGTACTCCGGCGGCAGCGTGGCCTCCGCGCCGGGCTGCGGGGCGTACCCCGGAGGCAGCGAGGTGCCGGCGAGTCCCGGCGGTGCGGGTACGGCCGGCGGCGGGACCTCACGCGGGCGTGGCGGTACGGCCGACAGGTCGTATCCGCAGGCACCGCAGAAACGGTCCCCCTGTTCCAGCGGTTCCGCGCAGCTCGGGCACTGCGTCACGGCGGCCTGCCGGGGCGGCATCTGCGACATCAACTACACCCACGTCCGGGGGCGGTAACGATTGGCACGTTCCACCAGGTCGATCCTCTCCTCGCCGCTCCGCGCCAGCCGTGCCAGCGTGCGGTACGAACGTTCCAGCCCGAAGCGCAGGCCCCGTTCGTCCAGGTCGCTGCCGAGCAGCGTCCGTCCCCCAGCGGCGGGAGGGACGGAACCCTGGCCCCCGGAGAGTATCCAGTCCAACGCGCTGCCGAGCACTTCCGTGGCCAACTGCTCGCGCCGCGTCGGGTCCAGACCGTACGCGTCGAGCGCCTCGACCTGCCCCGCGGCGGCCGTCAGGTCCTCCAGGAAGGGTACGTCGGCGGCGGTGGCCGTGCGCTGCCGCAGCCGGGCCCGGACCGCGGCCACGCGGGCGGCCGTGTAGTGGATGGACGCCTCCGGGACCGACTCCAGCGTGCGGACGGCGGCCCGCCGGTCGCCGGCGGCGAGCTGGACGCGGGCCAGGTCGAACGCGGCGCTCACACAGCTCGGATCGGTCGACCACACCAGGCGGTAGTACTCGGCGGCGTTGTCCAGCTGGCCCAGCACCTCCGCGCACAGGCCGAGGGCCAGCTTGGGCGCCGTCTCACCGGGGAACGCGTCGTAGATCGCGTCGAAGGCGAGCGCCGCGCCCTCGTGGTCGCCGGTCACCAGCGAGGCGACGCCCCGGTACCAGACCACCCGCCAGTCGTCGGGGCGCTCCTCCTCCAGCGCGGCCAGCACGGTCAGCGCGGTCGCCGTGTCCCCGCTCTCCAGCCACGCGCGCACCTGCCGCAGCCTGGTCTCCGCCGACTGCGCCGGTACGGCGGTCAGCGCGGCGATCAGCTCGGCCGACGCGGACGTCAGCAGACCGGCCAGGAACCCGGCGTTGGGGTCGGCGGGGTCCACGTGCGGGACGGGCAGCGCGAGCGCGGCGGCGGCCGTCGGCACCGGCCTGACCAGGGACGGCGTACCCCCCGGGACGGGCGGGAGCGGGGGCGGCGGCGCGGCGGCGCGCGGGCCGGTCGGGCGCGCCCCCAGACGCGACACCTCCCCGGCCGGCGGCGGGAACAACTCCGTGTCGGTGGCCCGCAGTTCCGGGCCGAACAGCGTCGACAGCGCCGGGCGGGCCCGCCCGGTCTGGAGGGAGACGACCTCGCGCAGCACACCCGTCAGCTGCTCCGCCATCTCCTGCGCGGAGGTGAACCTGCGGTCCGGGTCCGGGTCCGTGGCGCGGACCAGGAGGCGGTAGAAGGACTCGTACCGCCGGAAGACCTCGATGGTGTCGGGGTCGGGCAGCGAGTCGGCGTAGACGTTGGTGTAGCCCTGGAAGTCGAGGGTGAGGACGGCGAGGGTGCGGCCCACCGTGTACAGGTCGGACGCCACCGACGGGCCCGTCTCGGCGACCTCGGGCGCCTGGTAGCCGACCGTGCCGTAGATCGCGGACTCGTCGTCGTCCATGCGGCGCACCGCGCCCATGTCGATCAGCTTGAGCTGGTCCTCGGTCTGGATGGCGTTGTCGACCTTGAAGTCGCAGTAGAGCAGGTTGCGGCTGTGGAGGTGGCCGAGGGCCTCCAGGGCCTCGATGCCGTACGCGCAGGCCTGTTCGACCGGCAGCGGGTCGCGGCGGCCGTCGGGGGTGCGGCGGGCGTTGGCGATCTCCTTGAGGGACTTGCCGCCGACGTACTCCATGACGATGTAGCCGTCGAGGGAGCCGGTGCGCTGGTCCAGGTGCTCGACGAAGTTGTAGATCCGCACGATGTTGGCGTGCTCGATCTCCGCGAGGAAGCGGCGCTCGGAGATCGCCGCCGCCATCGCGTCCTGGTCGCCGGTGTCCAGCAGGCCCTTGAGGACCACCCAGCGGTCGGCGACCGCGCGGTCCACGGCGAGGTAGATCCAGCCCAGGCCCCCGTGCGCGAGGCAGCCCGCCACCTCGTACTGGCCGTGCACGATGTCGCCCGCGCGCAGCTTGGGCACGAACGAGTACGGGTGGCCGCACTTGGTGCAGAAGCCCTCCGTGCGGCCCGGACGGTCGCCCCGCGAACGGCCCACCGGGGCACCGCAGTCGGCGCGGGAGCAGAACCGCTTGCGCTCCGGCACCTCCGGGTTCGCCAGCACCATCGCGCGCGGGTCGGGCCGCGGCACCTGCGGGACCTGCACCAGGCCCGCGCCCAGCCGCCCCCGCCCGCTGGAGGTGGACCCGGAGGCCGAACCCCGCACCGACACCGAGCGGTTGGAGGCGCTGCCCGGCACGGAACGCGACAGGCGGCCCGAGACCGAGCGGCGTGACCTCGACGACGGCGACGACTGCGCCGACCGCGACGACCCCGCCGACGACCGCGCCGACTGCGCCGACGACCGCGCCGACTGCGCCGACGACCGCGCCGACGTGCGGGAGCCGCCCCGGCCGCCGGCCGAGCGGGCGCTGCGGCTGCCCGCCGGGGCGTTGCCGCCGCCGGTCACCCCGGTGGGCGGCGAGCCGACCGAGCCGGTCGGCGACACCACCGGGGCGAGCCCGCAGGTGTCGCAGTACAGCTCGCCGCCGCCGACGTCCTCGTACGCGCCGCCGCAGCCGGGGCGCTGACAGGTGCTCGGTGTTCCGGTCATGCCGAGGAATCCCCCCTGTGTGTCCCCGCTTCGCGGCCGTGCGGCGCGGCATCCTGCGCGGGGCCGCCCTGCGACGGGATCCGCGGGGTGCCGAGGAGTTCCGCCACCGCCTGCTGGTAGCGCAGCACCGCCTGCTCGGCGACCCGCAGGTCGCAGGGCGCGCTCCACAGCATGCGGCGCGCCGCGTCGTACCGCTCCACCAGCAGCGGGTCCTCCGCCAGGCCGTGCCGGGCCACCTTCGCCTTGTACGCGTCGAGCCGGCCGCGCAGCTCCGCGCGGACCGCGAGCGGCGCGGTGACCGCCGTCAGCGACTCGCGGGCGCGCAGCAGTTCGTCCTCCGCCTTCTGCTCCAGGGACTCCAGGAGCGGGGAGAGACGGTGCCACTGCGCGGTCCTGCGGTACTCGGCGGCGGTCGCCAGCTGCTCCTGCAGCACGGTCGGCGGGCCGCTGACCACCGGGACCTCCGTCGCGGCGATCTTCGCCAGGACCTCCCCGCGCGCGATGCGGGCCTCGGCGAAGGTGCGGTCCGCGCGCGAGAGCACGTCCCGCAGCCTGATCAGGCGCTGTTCCGCGTCCTGCCGGACGGTGAGGACCGCGTCGATCTCCCGGCGCACGTCCTCCAGGGCGCGCGCCTCCCGGTCGTACACCGTGGTGTCCGGTTTGCCGCCGCCGGGCGCGCTGCTGCCCTCGGCGGGCCGCCAGAAGGCCAGCGGGTCGGAGATCACCTGCGCGCGCAGGGCCGTCAGAGTGCGGGTGATGCGCTCCAGGTCGTCGCCCGCCGGGTGCTCGCCGGGGCGGACGCCCACCGAGTGGGCCAGGGTGCGGGTGCGTTGCAGCTCGGCGGCCAGGAGGTCGATCCGGGCGGGCAGCGCCGACCAGACCGCGTCGGCGGCCACCACCATGTCCAGCGAGGCCGCGTACAGCTCGTTCATCCGGTCCACGAGCGCGGCCAGGGAGTAGCGGGTGCTGAGGCGGGCCGCCTCGCCGCCCGCGACCGTGACGGACTCGCCGCGCAGCAGCTCCGTCAGGGCCACCAGGTCCTCGCGGCTGGACCAGCGGCGGCGGGCGCGGATCTCGCGGGCGGTGCGCAACGCGTCCGTGTAGGCGTCGAAGCACGTCCACAGCAGGCTGATCGACGCCTCCGTCGCCGCCCAGCGCTCCTTGGTGACGCCCGTCAGTTCGGCGCCCTCCAGCAGGCGGCGGCCCGCGTGGTCCTGGAGGGCGAGCAGTGAGGTCTCGATGGCCTCGTGCTCGGCGCCGAGCCGCGCCAGCGCCCGGTCTACCTCGTCCCTGTCCATGACCGGACCGGAGGTTCCCGTGACGCTCATCGATCACCTCTCGCTTGCTGATGGGGGGTTGGCGGGTGGGGCTCGTTACCGGTAATCCGGCGCCGGCGGGGTAGCCGACTCCGAGTCCCTACCCAGCGTCGGCGACAGCCACTTGTCGTACGACGTCTTCCATCCGCCGTCTTCGCGGTAGTCCGCCAGGATCCGGTTGACCCGGCGTACCAGATCCGGGGACTGCTTCTTCATCGCCACCCCGTAGTACTCGGTCGTGAAGCGCTTGCCCTTGAGTTCCACCGCCGGGTCCTGCGCGGCCTGGCTCGCGGCGAGCGCGCTGTCCGTCACCACCGCGTCCACCTCGCCGAGTTGGAGCCGGACCAGGCAGTCCAGCTGGTTGGGGACCGTGGTGGAGATGTCGGCCGACGCGGGCAGGTCGCCGCTCGCGCGGTCCTCGGCCAGCTTCTCGTACGCCGTCGAACCCTTCGCCGAGCAGATCCGCTTGCCGGCGAGGGTGTCGTCGTAGCCCTTCACGGTGGACGAGACGGGGGCCAGGACCTGCTGGCCGGTGAGGAAGTACGGCGCGGAGAAGGCGACTTCCTTCAGCCGGGCGCAGGTGATCGTCATCGTGCGGACCACCATGTCGACCTGGCCGTTCCTGATCGCCGGGATGCGCTGGTTGGTCGGGATCGCCTTGAAGCGGATGCGGTCCGGGTCGCCGAGGAGCTTCTCCGCGATGCGGCGGGCGAGGTCGATGTCGAAGCCCTCCAGCTCGACCGTCTTCGCCGTGCTGTTCGGGTTGCGGTAGCCCCAGCGGTAGCTGTTCTGGTCGACGCCGACGGAGAGGTAGCCGCGCTGCTTGATGGCGGCGACGGCTTCGCCCTCGGCGGTGGACGGGGAAAGGCTCTGGTCCTCCGGGTCCTCGCACTCCTCGGCCCTGGCGACGGTCGCCTCCGTGCCGCCCTGCCCGGCCGTGACGGCGGCGTCCGTGCGGCTGCTCTGCGTGTGCGGCAGGAGCAGGGCCAGGACGAGGGTCAGGACGCAGACCGCGGCCATCGCGGTGACACCGCCCCAGCCCTTCAGGGCCGCCGGCGGGCGGTGGGGGCGGCGGGTCGCGGCGTCCGGTCCCGCGCTCGCGGCGGTGTCAGTTCGTCCGGTCATCGTCGGTCCCTTCACCGGTACTCCGACAGCCTGCGGCCGATGCCCAGCAGCGCGCCGGCCGCGCCCAGCACGGCGAGGACCGCGGCGCCCGCCGCCAGGCCCGTCAGCGCGTCCCTGCCGTCACCGGCCGACCGCTCGAACTCCCGTTCCTCGTGGGCGATCGCCGTCTGGAGGTTACGGTCGACGCTGTCGAAGCACTCGCCGGTCGGCTGCTTGCTCTTCGCGCCGATGATCCTGTCCAGGGCCGTCTGGTAGTCACCCGCGTCGTCGGCCTTGCGGGCCTGCCGGTGACGGTCCTGCCAGACGTCCATGTTGCCGGTGGCGGCGCGTACCGGGGCCTTGCCCGTGTCGTCGTCGGCGAGGGCGGCGGCCTCCGCCAGGCCCTCGGCCAGGTCCTTCATCGACGCCCGGTACGCCACGTCGAACTTGTCGTCGAACTCGCCCGGTGCGACCTCGACGGTCTCCGCGCCGCGGTTGACCAGGGTCAGGTTCTCGTTGCCGCGGGCCTTGAGGGACGCGATGCGGGCCTCGTGCAGGACGTCGAGGGAACGGACGCCGTGGTCGTAGGAGTCGTGCAGGCCGGCGCGGGCGACGGTGTGGCCGACGGTCAGCCACAGCAGGGCGATCGCGGTGGCCGCGGTGGCGGCGACCAGGCCGTGGTTCAGGACCCGGTTCGTACGGCGGTACGTGCGGTGCTGGGCCCAGGCGAGGACGGCGAGCGTGGTGGCACCCAGGGCGATGGCGGCCCAGGGGTAGGGGGTGGCGTCGGCGTAGTCGGCGCGCAGGCGGCGGCTCTCGGAGGTGTAGAGGGCCTCGGCGGCCGGGAGCATCCGGGTCTGCATCGTGTCGTTCGCGTGGCGCAGGTAGGCACCGCCGAGGGGGTAGCCCTGGCGGTTGTTGGCGCGGGCGCGTTCGATCAGGCCCTTGTACTCCGGCAGGAGTCTGTTCAGCGTGGCGATGGTACGGGCGGAGGGGGAGCCCGGGTCGCTGCTGTTCGCGGCCGTGACCAGTTTGGCGGCGGCCGTGCGGATGTCCTTCTCGTAGCGCTCGCGGGTCTCCTCGGACTCCTGGCCGCCGGCGAGGAAGCCGCTGGACGCGGCGGTGTTCGCGTCCGTGAGGGAGCGGTAGATGTCGGCCGCGGCGGAGGTGAGGGGTCGGCTGCTGTGGAGGACGTCGTCGGCGGCGGCGGTGCGGGTGGTGGTCTGCCAGGCGGTGACGGTGCCGAAGGCGAGGACGAGGGAGGCGAGGACGGCACCGATGATGCGCAGGCGGCCGGGTTCCGTGGTGGCGGCGGCCCGGAGGTGGTCCCAGCCTTCCGCGAAGGCGGTGCGGCGCGGTGGCTGCTGCTGCGGCGGTGACTGCTGCTGTGGCGGTGGTGCCGCGGCGCGGGCGCCGTTCGGCGTGGTCGTCACGCTCACGCTTGACCTCCCCCATGGTCATCTGTCGCCGCAAGTATCGCTGCCCGGAGTGACATCCGCACCGGGTGCGGCTCGGTCTTGAGCGGATCGCGAAGTGGTGCGGTGGCGCGGTGCGGTGTGGTGTGCGGTCGTGCGGCGCTCCCCCTGCAGTGAATACGCCGGTGGGGGTGGATCGGTTCCCTTTCGAGGTGGGGCGCCCGGGGGTGCCGTCGGAGGCGGGGTGGCGTGCTGCCGGTGCCTGGCGGGGGCGGCCCGGGTGTGGACGGCCGGTCAGGTGCCGAACGCGTCCATGATGTGGTCGTCGAGGTCGGCCACCCAGTCCTCCCGCCGCCACGGCACCAACTCCTGCCGTGCCCCTCTCAGGCGCAGTGCCGGTACCCGACCGCCCGTAGCGGACGCCGCGTCCACGCAGTCGTGCAGCAGGTCGGCGGCAGCCTCGGGTTCACCGAGCCGGATGCGGGCGAGTGCCTGGTCGGTTCTGACGATCGCCTGCTGCACCCGCTCCCTGGGAGCAGCGAGGGTGGAGGCCGACCGGGCGAACCGGTCGTGAGCCTCCGACGGGTCACCGACGTACAGCTCGCACACGCCCTCGAAGCCGCGCAGGTGACCGGGGGAGAAGCTGGTCGGCGCGGGGTCCCCCGCGTGATCGGCCTCCATGTCGTACCAGGCGAGCCCGAGCGCGGTCCGGGCCTGCCGCTTGTGCCCGGCGCGCGCTGCCAGCTCGGCCTGGAGGGCGTGGGCTCGGGCGCGCACCAGTGCGCTCTGCCCCGTGCGTGCGGCGCCAACGGCTTCGTCGACGAGCCGTCGTGCTTCGTCGAGCCCTTGCCTGGCATACAGGCTGGTCAGCGCGTGGCTCATGTGGACGCCGGCTTGCCGCCACGGCTCGGCGAGTCTTCTCGCCTGCTGCGACGCCTCTGCGTACAGGGCACGCGAAGCGGTGTCGTCCCGTGTCTCGAACGCCAGCCGCGCGGCCAGCGTCATGCCGGCGACCGCCACCTCGCGGAGAGGGGCCATGAGCGGGTCTGGTACCGGTCCGTTCAGGAGGCGCCGAGCAGCCTCCACCGCTGGAGCGAGGAGCAGTTGGAGTCGCGCCATCGGCAGCGAGCCCACTTGGGCGTTGACGTCGGCGACGACGGAGGCGAGTCCGGCCAGGGTCCGTTCGTCGGTGCGTGCCGGATCGTGCAGAGCAGCGGCCAGGCCCGCGTTGACCTCCGGGGACAGCAGGGCGAGCATGCTTCCGCCGGGGTCAGTTGCCGCGCGAAGCACCGTGGTGCGCAGGTCGGCGACTCGCTGCTCGCTCTCGCCGAGAAGTCCGAGCACCTCCAGGTACTGAGCGAAGTCGGAGCCGGCGCCGAGCGCGAGGTCGCCGCCCGGTGTGCGTGCGTAGAGGTGTGCCAGGAGGAGCTGATGCCGTTCGTCGGGCACCGTCGGCTTGGCGGATTCCCAGCGGGCCACGGATCGTTGCACGCTGGCGACCGCGGGGAGCGGCGGCTGGTGCAGGCTCTCGGCGATCGTGATGAGGACGCGGGCGAAGGCGGCGAGGGACAGACCGCGCCGCTTCCGCAACCGCTTGAGCGCCGCCGCCCCTGCGGCCCTGTCGTCCATGCGGTCCATGCCGTCCATGGTGCTCCGAGAAACGTTCACACGGGCACGATCAGACGGGGCTTCCCCTGATCGGCTGTGTAGTTGAGGGTCTGCCATGTGCCCGAAGCGGGGTCCTCACCCTTGGGGAAGCCGATCGTCATGCTGCTGCGGTCGACCATCCAGCGGTTTCTCGCGTGGTAGGCCGGTGACCCGAGTTCCGGCGCCCGAAGCTCGACGATCTCCCTGATGCGGTCACGGACGCGGGCGATCGCCTGCCGCGCCTCGGCCGGCTGCTGATCCACGGTCCCGGGGACGACGACGGTGATGTCCGCTGCCGTGTTGTCGGCGATCCACAGCAGAGTGAGGGAATCGATGCCCTTGGCCCCGCCGATGTGGAAGTGAGCGCTGTCGGCGAACGGGCGCAGATAGCCGGCGAAAAGGGCCGCGTACTCCTCAGGGCCTCGGTGCCCGGTGCTGCGGGTGCCTGTGATCGTCACCGCACGAGTCAAGATCAACTCCGTGTCATAGGTTGTCGGATCCCGCCTGGTCAGAACTCTTGGAATCGTCTGCGTGCGGACGCCGACGACCTGCGCCGGCTCGCCGGTCTCCTCGGGAAGCACGGCGATCGTGCCCTGCCGTGTGTCACGTCCCGGCCGTCCACACAAGCCCTGGACCCCCGCGGCCGCGTGCAACGGTCCGGGGGGCATGGCCAACGCTATGGAGGAGCGTCGACAGTGGTTTTCCTACCACGAGTACTCGAATGGGTGAGGGCGATTCTGTTCGGACCGCGAGTCCCTGGGCGGCATCGCCGCACCCTCGGCCCGTGCGGGGTGCGGCCCACCCCCTCTCCGCAGCCGTCGCCGGACGTCCGGGGCGCGCGGCCCGTTGCCGTCCGCAGCCTCCGCCGGAAGCGGTACACCCCGCCCCCGTGGGAACCGACGGGCGTCCTCGTCCGGCCCTACGTGGCCTGCCTGGGGGCGGACATCCACGCGACCGCCCAGGCGGGCCCTGCGGGGGGTGAGCGGTGGCGGTGACCTATGAGCCGCGGCTCGGAGACCTCGTCGAGGACACCGGGGTGGGGAAGACCGGCAAGGTGATGGGCTTCGAGGGGCCGTACGTGCAGCTGCGGCCGGTCGGCGGTGGGTGCGAGTGGGACGCGGAGCCGGGCCGGCTGCGGCCCGTCGCGGTGAGCGAGGCGCTGCGCGCCGGGGTGTCGGTGGCCAATGCGCGGTCGCGAGGTGAGCTGCCGTGACCGTCGACACCACCACTAACAGCCTGTCGGCGGAGTGCACGCTGGCGCAGCGGCCCGACTACCGGGACATGCACGGCAAGTGCCGCCGGACCAAGGACATTGCGCTGCCCCATTCCAGCCGCGTCCTGCTCGTACTGCGGTGCGGGTGTCCTTGCCACGGGAAGGCGGGCGGGCTCCGATGAGCGTGGCGGACGGCATCCCTCCGGTGGACCTCGTGACGATGCGCGACACGGTCCGCCGCGTGATCGGTCCCGGTGCGCAGCCGCCGAGCGGTGCGGACCTGGACGTGCTGACCAGCGCGCTGCGCGGCCACATCGAGCTGATCGTGCCCGTGGTCGAGCAGGCCGCCCGGAAGCTGCCCCGGTACTACCCGCTGCGCAACGGCGGACTGGTCGCCGTATGGGCGGCGCGCAAGAAGCTGAGCGTCGCCGTGGGGCCGGGGCCGGAGGGGGCGGCTGAGCACGCCGTCGAGTTGGCGTACGCCCTCGGTGAACTGTGCGCCCGCTACGAGAGCCTGCGGCCGGTCGGGCTCGCGTAGCGGTCTCCGGCTGCCGGGCGTTGCTTTCCGCGGGGCCTTGGTCAGCCGGTGAAGTGGGACTGCAGGCGGGACTGGGCCTCCGGGGGTGCCTGGAGGTGGTCCAGGCCGAGGAGGGCCGCGCCGAGGACCGGGGGGGCCGTGACGACGTGGGGGACGGCTCGCGGGGCCCGGTCGGTGAGGAGGGTGCGGATGCGGGTGTCGAGTCGGGGGTGCCGTGCGGCGAGGATGCTGCCGCCGAGGATTACGGGGGCGGGCTCGGTGAGGAGGTCGAGGCGGGTGAGGGCGACCGTGGCCATGGTGACGATCTCGTCGGCGAGGCGGTCGACGAGGGAGCGGGCGACGGGGTCGCCGCAGGCGGCGGTGGCGAAGAGGACGGGGGCGAGTTCGTGGCGGCGGGCGGGTGGGATGTGGCCGAGGTGGAGGGCCTCGATGAGGGCGTACATGGTGGGGAGGCCGAAGTGTGCGGGGAGGGTGGTGGCGAGGCGGGTGGGCGCGCCGCGGCCGTCCTCCGCGCGGGCCGCGTGGAACAGGGCCTCCTCGGCGAGGCCCCAGCCGCCGCCCCAGTCGCCGGAGATGCGGCCGAGCGCGGGGAAGCGGGCGGTGCGGCCGTCGGGGCGCATGCCGGCGCAGTTGATGCCGGCGCCGCAGACGACGGCGACGCCCAGGGGTTCGGTGACGCCGGCGCGCAGGACGGCGAAGGTGTCGTTGCGGACCTCGACGGTGGTGCCCCAGGCGCGGGCGCCCAGGGCGGCGGTGAGGGTCTTCTCCTCGACGGGGAGGTCGGCGTTGGCGAGGCAGGCCGAGACGTGGGTGACGGTGGTGAGGGCGGCGGTGTCGAGGGCCTGGCGGACCGTGGTGGTGAGGGCGGCGAGTGCCGTGTCGAGGCCGACGGCGGGTGGGCGGAAGCCCTCGCCGCGGGCCGTGGCCAGGACGTCGCCGTCGGTGGTGACGACGGCGACGTCGGTCTTGCTGTTGCCCGCGTCGATGGCGAGGACGTGTCCGGTCAGGCCCACGCCAGGTGCTCCCGGTTGTGTGCGATCAGCTGGTCGGTGAGGGTGTCGGCGTACTCGTACTGGCCGATGAGGGGGTGGGCGAGGAGGGCCTGGAAGACCCGGTCCCGGCCGCCGTGGAGGGCGGCTTCGAGGGCCAGGTGCTCGTAGGCGGTGACGTCGGCCATCAGGCCCGCGTAGAGGGGGGAGACGGGGGCGACGGGGAGGGGCGTCGGGCCGGTGCCGGTCACGGTCGCGGGGACCTCGATGACCGCGTCGTCGGGGAGGAAGGGGAGCGTGCCGTTGTTGTGCGTGTTGACCACCTGGTACGGGCTTCCGGTGCCCGTGAGGAGGGCCGCGGCCAGGTCGACGGCGGCCTCCGAGTAGTAGGCGCCGCCGCGCCGGGCGAGCAGGTCCGGTTTGGTGTCCAGGGCGGGGTCGGCGTAGAGGGTGAGCAACTCGCGTTCCATGGCCGCGACTTCGGCCGCCCGGGAGGGTCTGGTGCGCAGTTCCCGTACGACCTCGTCGTGGGCGTAGTAGTAGCGCAGGTAGTAGGAGGGGACCACGCCCAGGCGGTCCAGGAGGGCGCGGGGCAGGCGCAGGTCGGCGGCGATGGTGTCGCCGTGGGCGGCGAGGAGGCGGGGCAGGACGTCCTCGCCGTCGGGGCCGTTCAGGCGTACGGCCGTCTCCCAGGTGAGGTGGTTGAGGCCGACGTGGTCGAGGTGGACGGACGCGGGCGGTACGCCGAGGAGCGCGGCGAACTTGCGCTGCAGGCCGATGGCGACGTTGCACAGGCCCACCGCCTTGTGGCCGGCCTGGAGCAGGGCGCGGGTGACGATGCCCACCGGGTTGGTGAAGTCGACGATCCAGGCGCCGGGGTTGGCGCGGCGGACGCGGTCGGCGATGTCCAGGACCACCGGGACCGTGCGCAGGGCCTTGGCCAGGCCCCCCGCGCCGGTGGTCTCCTGGCCGACGCAGCCGCAGGTCAGCGGCCAGGTCTCGTCCTGCTCGCGGGCCGCCTGGCCGCCCACCCGGAGCTGGAGGAGGACCGCGTCCGCGCCGTCCACGGCCTTGTCGAGGTCGGGGGTGGTCAGGACGCGGGCGTGGTGGCCGTGGCGGGTGAGGATGCGGCGGCTGAGGTTGCCGATCAGCTCCAGGCGGTCCGTCGCCGGGTCCATGAGGACCAGCTCGTCGACGGGGAGGGTGTCCCTGAGCCGGGCGAGGCCGTCGACCAGTTCGGGGGTGTACGTCGAACCGCCGCCTACCACGGTGAGTCTCATACGGTGCCAGCCCTTCACTGCGGTGAGTGTCCAGTCGGGGTGCGCGGCGGTTCAGCGCGAGGTGTCGAACACCTCGTCGCGGGTGGCCGCGAGGGCGCTCTCCAGCGCGCCGCGCAGCACGGGGTGTTCGGTGACGGTGCCGGTGACCAGCCGGGGGCGGGCCGCCGCCAGCTCGGCCAGCTCGGCCTGGACCAGGGCGCGCAGCGGCTCCCCGCCGCAGGCGAGGGAGGTGCCGCTGAGCACGACCAGCTCCGGGTCGAGGACGGAGACCAGGGAGGCGAGACCGGTGGCGAGGCGGGTCGCGTACGCGCGCAGCAGCCGCTGGTGGCGCGGGTCGTCGGGGTGCTGTGCCGCGCGGGTCAGCAAGGCGGCGGCGACCTCGGCGTGGGAGCCACCGGGCAGGTAGGTCAGGCCGGCCTCGCGGGCCAGGGCCGGCAGGACCTGGGAGCCGGCCAGCTCCTGGTAGCCGCCGCTGCCCGTCCGGGTGACCTGGCGGACCAGCGGGGTGCCCGGCACCGGCAGGAAGCCGACCTCGCCGGCGCCGCCGGTCCAGCCGCGGTGCAGCCGGCCGCCGAGGACCAGGGCGGCGCCCAGGCCCTCCTGGTTCCACAGCAGGACGAAGTCCTCGTGGCCGCGGGCGGCGCCGAGGCGCTGCTCGGCCATGGCGACGAGGTTGACGTCGTTCTCGTACTCGACGGGCATCGGCAGCGCGGCGGCGAGTTCGGCGAGCAGGGTGGGCGCGTGCCAGCCGGGCAGGTGCGAGGCGTAGCGCAGCCGGCCGGTGTTCGGGTCGAAGGCGCCGGGGGTGCCGATGACCAGGCGGTGCGGGGCGTCGCGGGTGAGTCCGGCCGCTTTCAGGGCGCCGTCGAGGGCGTCGGTGACCTGCCGGACGACCGGGCGGTCCGGGCGCTTGCCGGGCGTGGGGACCTCGTGGGTGCCGATCGTGCGGCCGGTGATGTCGGCGACGGCGGCGCGGATGCGCTCGGGGGTGACGTCGAGGCCGGCGGCGTGGGCGGCGGCCGGGTTGAGCGCGTACAGCTGGGCGTTGGGGCCGGGGCGGCCCTCGCTGGTACCGGTGGCGAGGACGAGTCCGGCGGCCTCCAGGCGGGCCAGGAGCTGGGAGGCGGTCGGCTTGGACAGGCCGGTGAGCTTGCCGATCCGGGTGCGGGAGAGGGGGCCGTGCTCCAGGAGGAGGTCCAGGGCGGCGCGGTCGTTCATGGCGCGCAGGGTGCGCGGGGTGCCTGCCATGGGCGTCCTCGTGACGGCGACTGTTAGGAAGGTTTCCTGTTGGATGGCGAAGCTAGCCGGGCGGGAAGGGTGCGTCAAGAGTCAGGGCACGTCGACGGGCAGGCACCTGAAGGCCCAGGGCCCTTCCCCAGGGCCCTTCAAGAGCCAGGGCCCGCACGGGGAGGGCCCTGACCGTGCGTGCGGCTACTTCGTGGTGCTCGGCGGCGTCAGCGGCGAGGCCGCCGCCGACTGCGGCGAGGTCGTGCTGGCGTACGCCGACGGGGGCGCCATGCCCGCCGTCGGGTCCGCCTCCGCCTCGCCGTCGGACTGGGCGGGCAGGCCGCCGACGATCCGGATGCCCTCGGCGTCGAAGGCGCGCTTGATCCGCCAGCGCAGCTCGCGCTCGATCGTCAGGGACTTGCCCGGCATGGTCTTCGCCGACACCTTCACGACCATGGAGTCCAGCAGCAGGCTGTCCAGGCCCAGGATCTCCACCGGGCCCCACAGCATCTCGTTCCAGGGCTCCTCCTTGCCCATGGTGTCGCCCACCTGGGTGAGGACCGCCTTGACGTGGTCCAGGTCCTCCGAGGGGCGGACGGTGACGTCGACGCCCGCGGTGGCCCAGCCCTGGGACAGGTTGCCGACCCGCTTGACCTCGCCGTTGCGGACGTACCAGATCTCGCCGTTGTCGCCGCGCAGCTTGGTCACCCGCAGGCCGACCTCGATGACCTCGCCGGAGGCCACGCCCACGTCGATCTGGTCGCCGACGCCGTACTGGTCCTCCAGGATCATGAACACGCCGGACAGGAAGTCCGTGACCAGGTTGCGAGCGCCGAAACCGATCGCCACGCCCGCGACACCGGCCGATGCCAGCAGCGGGGCCAGGTTGATCTGGAAGGTGCCGAGGATCATCAGGGCGGCGGTGCCGAGGATCAGGAAGCTCGCCACCGAGCGCAGCACCGAGCCGATCGCCTGCGAGCGCTGCCTGCGGCGCTCGACGTTCACCAGCAGGCCGCCGATCGCGGTGCCGTCCACCGCCTGCACGGTGCGGTTCATCCGGTCTATCAGCTTGGTGATCGCCCGCCGCACCACCACCCGCAGCACCGCGGCGATCACCACGATCAGCAGCACCCGCAGGCCGATGGCGAGCCACGTGGACCAGTTCTCCTCGACCCAGCTGGCGGCGTTGGTCGCGCTCTCCTGGGCGTCCCGGAACGTGGGCACCACCGGTGCGGTCGACTCGGACGGCGACGGCGACGGCGAGGGGCCGGCGGCCGGCAGGACGGCGGGCAGGGACACGGCGGGTACCTCCAGGTGCAGCGGTCTGCCTCCGGCGGAGTCGTTCGGGGCGTGGGTCGTCCGAGGCGTTCGGGTCACGGAAAGGACACCGGACGGGCAGAACCACCACACTAACGGGGCATTGCGCGCGGAACGGCCCGGTTCGCGCGGGAGAGACAACACTCACCCGGGCTTGAACAGGTCCCCACCTGGGGGATGAATCAGATGTGGTCGAAAACACTCCCAGCCCGTTACCGGGACATGGTGGCGCGTTCACCTGGCCTGAGGGGAGACTGGCTGCAGATCGTCCCGGCGCGAGCCACGCGCCGCCGGCGTACAAGGAGGCATCCGTGCCGCATGTCCTGGTCCTCAACGCGTCGTACGAGCCCCTCGGCGTCGTACCGCTCCGCCGCGCGCTCGTCCTCGTCCTCGAGAACAAGGCCGTATGCCTCGAGGAGTCCGGCGCCTATCTGCACAGCGCGACCGTCACAGTCCCCGCACCCAGCGTGGTCCGGCTGAAGCGATTCGTGCGGGTTCCCTACCGGGGGCCCGTTCCTCTGACGCGCCGGGCGCTGTTCGCCCGCGACGGAGGCCGGTGCATGTACTGCGGTGGCGTCGCAACCAGCGTCGACCACGTCATCCCGCGCTCGCGCGGGGGCAAGCACGTCTGGGACAACGTGGTGGCGTCCTGCCGCCGCTGCAACCACGTCAAGGCCGACCGCCACCTCACCGAGATCGGCTGGCGGCTGCGTCACAAACCCGCCCCGCCCTCCGGTCTGGCCTGGCGCATCATCGGCACCGGCCACCGGGACCCGCGCTGGCTGCCGTATCTGAAGCCGTTCGGCGCGGACGACGCGCTGGCCCGGATCGACGGCATTTCCGCCTGACGGTCCGGGCTTTCACGCATCCGGTGCGGCTCGCGCCCCGCCCGTGCGGAACCGGGGAGACCCCCGTCCACCCCGGTCCCGCGGGGCGGCGCGGCCCGCCGCGCGGGATTACGCGTAGCAGCTCCCGCCGTAGGACCCGCGCCGGGTCCGGTCGGTCGCCGCGCGGGACTACGCGTACCGCAGCTCGCCCGGGCGCACCGACCGGCGCAGCAGCGGCAGCGAGGTCGCCGCGGCCAGCAGGCAGGTGACGTACACGGCGACGGGGACGAGCAGCGCCGCCCACGGCACCGAGCGGCTGCCGCCGTCGTCCGTGAGCAGGACGTACCAGGTGCCGATCGCCATGCCGCCGATACCCGCGAGCAGCACCGCGGGCGCCAGCGGCAGCGCCGTCTCCAGCAGCAGCGCCCGGCCCAGCACCCGCTGCGGCACCCCGGCGGCGGCCTGGGCGGCCAGGCCACGGCGGCGGGTGGCCAGGGACTCGGCGGTGCCGACGGCGAGGGCCGTCAGGACGATCAGCAGGGCGACGCCGATCGCGGCGGCCGTCAGGTTCAGCCCCGTGGTGTAGAAGCCGCTGCTCTCGGCCAGGTGCTTGTCCGACTCCACCACCTCCAGCAGCGCCTGCCGCACCCCCACGAAGCCGGTGCCGACGACGGTCACCAGGAGCACCGCCGCGTGGGTGCGGGCGGCCGCCCACGGGTCGTCGCGCAGCCGCTCGGCCGCGATCAGCACCGCGGGGTCGTCGGTGCGGGCGGCCAGCAGCCGCCCCGTCAGCCGGGCGGTGGCGCCCACCAGCCAGACCGCCGCCGCGCCGACCACCACGACGGCGCCGAGGACCAGCACCGGGCCCGCCGGGCCGCCGGGCCGCTGGCCGGCGGACATCCGGTGGGCCGCGCCGGCCGCCACGGCCACGAACAGCAGCGCCGCCGCGGCGAACGCCCGCCCCGGCCGGGTCTCGGCGCGCACCCGGCGCACCTCGCCCAGCGGCGAGGCCACGACCCGGCGCAGCGCGAGCACGCTCACCAGGGTGCCCACCACCGGCACGGCGAGCGCGACCACCGCGATCGCCGCCCACACCGGGGCCGGCGGCCGGTTCCACTCGCCCAGCAGGAGCAGCACCGAGAAGACGGTGGCGACCGCCGAGCCCAGCGCACAGGCCAGCCCGGTCTCCGCCGCCGCGATCCGCCGCACCTGCCAGGGCGTGGCCCCCGCCAGCCGCAGCGCGGCCAGCCGCCGGTCGCGGTGGACGGCGCCGATGCGCGCGCACTGCCCGAGGAACCCGAACACCGGGACCAGCAGGAGCAGCAGGGCGACGATCACGCCCGAGCGCTCCCCGGGGTGGTCCAGCAGGCCGTTGCCGACGGACACGTCGTAGCTTCCCCGCAGGGCGGCCAGCACCGCCGCCGCCAGGGCGAACCCGGTGGCGAGCAGCGCCCCGAAGGCGGTGAGCGCGATCCGCCACCACTCCCGCCGGTCCGAGCCCGTCACCAGCAGCCGGGCCAGTCGCAGCTCCGTGCTCACCGGGTCACCCCCAGCGCGTCCGCGCCCTCCGCGACCACGACGCCGTCGCACAGGGCGACCTCGCGGTCGGCGTACGCCGCGATCCGGGCGTCGTGCGTGATGACCAGGACGGACGTGCCGGTCTCGCGCGCCGCGTGCACCAGCGCGGTCATGGTCTGCTCCCCGGCGAGCGAGTCGAGCGCGCCGGTCGGCTCGTCGGCGAAGACCACCTTGGGGCTGGTGACCAGGGCGCGCGCCAGCGCGACCCGCTGTGCCTGCCCGCCGCTCAGCTCGCCGGGACGCAGCCCTTCCTGCCCGCGCACCCCGAACCGCTCCAGCCACTCCCCGGCCACCGAGTGCGCCTGCCGGCGGGTCAGTCCCCCGAGCAGCAGCGGCAGCGCCACGTTGTCGAGCGCGGTCAGCTCCGGGATCAGCTGCCCGAACTGGAACACCACGCCGAACTCGGTGCGCCGCAGCTCGCTCAGCCGGGCCTCCGGCAGCTGGTCGACGCGTTCGCCGCCGTAGGTCACCGCGCCCGCGTCGGGCCGGACGATGCCGGCGAGGCAGTGCAGCAGGGTGGACTTGCCGCTGCCGCTCGGGCCGGTGACGGCCAGGATCTCGCCGGCCGCCAGCTCGACAAAGGCGCCGCGCAGGGCCTCCGTGCGGCCGTGCGCCTTGATCAGGCCACGGGCCGCGAGCAGTGGTGTGCCGGGGGTGTGCTCGGCTGTCATCGGTGGTCTACCTCCGCGGTGAGGGTGGTCAGCCGGGCCGCGGTGGTCGTCATCCAGCGCAGGTCGGCGTCGAGGTGGGTGAGGGCGTAGTCGGCGGACAGGACCGTGGACAGATCGGCGCCCGGGGCGGTCTTCACCGCCGTGAGCTCACGCATCCGCGCCATGTGCGCGGCGCGCTGCTCGCGCAGATAGCGGTCCGGGTCCCCGCCGGAGAGGATCGCGACGACGACCTTGGCGAAGATCTCGTTCGCGACGAACGGCGCGGGCGGGGTGACCTCCCCGGCCCAGCGGGCCAGTTCGGCGGTGCCCTTCTCGGTGGAGCGGTACAGGGTGCGCTCGGGGCCGCCGTCGGCGTCGGTGCCGTCGACCTCGGCCAGTCCGTCGCGGACCAGTCGTTGCAGGGTCGTGTACACCTGCCCGTAGGCCAGCGGGCGGGCCTGCGGGAAGCGTTCGTCGTGCCGTCGCTTGAGGTCGTAGCCGTGGCTGGGACCGGCGGCAAGCAGCCCGAGCAGGATGTGGCGGGTGCTCATGAAGATCAGTATGCACTGAGTACATGTACTGAGTGAATAGTGGGCTGTGAGAAGGCCCGAAAGATCACGGAAAGGGTGCGGAAGTTCCCCGCGCACGCGCGAGCGGCCGCCCGGCCCGGGTCAGTCCCGGACCGCGTACGCCTCCACCGACCACAGCGAGTAGCCGTACTCCGTCGCCCGCTTCTCCCCCTGCACGCGCACGAACCGCACGTCCCGCTCGTCCATCCGCAGCTCCTCGCGGCCGCCGCGGCCGTCCCGGACGGTGACGGCGGTGCGCCAGCGGCGCCCGTCCGGGGAGACCTGGACGCGGTACGCCGACGGGTGGGCGTCCTGCCAGTGCAGCACCACCCGCCCCAGCCGCACCGGCCCGGCCAGTTCCACCTGCCACCAGGCGCCGTCGTCCACCGGGGAGGACCAGCGGGTGGCCGGGTCGCCGTCGTTCGCCGCGGACGCCGGGAAGTCCGGGGTCTCGTCGCCGGAGGAGCGGGCGGTGCCGGCGCGGGCCAGGTCGGGGCCGCCGGTGGGCGGGACCGCGCGGACGGTGACCGTGCGGGTGACATCGCCGAAGGCCAGGGTCACGTCGTAGGCGCGGGCGGGCGCATCGCGCGGGATGCGGAGGTCGAGCGGCACCTCGACCGCCGTGCCGCGCGGGAGGGCCAGGACACCGCCCGGGGCGGACACCTCGATGTCCTTCGGCGCCCGGACCGCGATGCGCCCGCGGACCTCCTGCGGCCGCAGCGAGGCCAGCCGGACCGTGATCCGCCGGGTGCCGCCGAGGTCCGCGTCCACCCGGTCGCGCTCCGGCGCGAGGGACACGGCGGGCGCGTCGGCGTACCAGGGCACCAGGTGCCGGACGCGGGACGGCGCGGGCCCGGTGACGCGCACGGCGTCGGCGCGCAGGCGGGCCGGCAGCTCCGTGGCGCCGGAGGCGTCCAGGGAGCCGAGCGGGCGCCAGTCGCCGCCGGGCAGCCGGGCCTCGACCGTGCCGGCGGTGCCGGGCTCGCTCAGCACGGTCACCGCGCTCAGCGCGCGCGGGCGCGGGAAGCGGACCGTGCGCCCGTCGGCGGAACCGCCCGGCTTCGCCGCCGGCTCGCCGTCCAGGCCCGCCCAGGTCTCGTACGCCCGCTGCGCCCGTGCCAGGAACGGGTCCAGCACCCCCTCGCCGACCGTCACGCGGGAGGCGGCGAGCCGGGTCCGCTGCGCGCCGAGGGCGCGGTACGCCGTCCAGGCCGCCGCCGGGTCGCCGGCGCGCTGGGCGCGCAGCAGGTCGAGCGCGGTGGTGCCGGCCTCGCCGTAGCGGGCCAGCTGCCGGGTCCAGGGCCCGACCTCCTCCGCCAGGGCGGTGCGGGCGAGGCGGTCCGGCGTCTCGCGCAGCACCGTGAAGGCGGCCCGCAGCCGGCGCTCGGCCTCCTCGCCGCCCCGGGCGCGGGTGCGCCAGAAGTCCTCCATCAGCGGCCGCAGATACGCCGACTCCTCGCCGCCGAGCACCGAGGACGCGTCGTTCCCGGCGAGCGCCGCGAGCGCGGCCCGGCGGTCCTCGTCGCCGCCCGCCAGGTCGTCGATCGCGGCCCGCCAGGACTCCTGGGGGCGGTAGGCGCGCGGGTTCCAGGCGTAGTCGGCGGCCGTGAACAGGGGGATGCGGGAGGCCGTGGCCTGCGCCATCGCGTTGGCGAGCAGCGCCGCCGAGCCGGTCGCGACGGCCGGCTCCCGGCCGGTGTACGGGCCGAGGAAGACCCGGCCGGGCGCGTAGTCGTTGACCGGGTAGTTGTCCATGGTGACCAGGGGGTGCCGGAACACCTCCCGCGCGGTGGCCAGTTCGCGGCCCGTGATGGTGCGGGGCACCACCCCGACGCCGGTCCACGCCACCGCCACGTCCGCGTCCAGCGCGCCCGCCAGCTCCCGCCGGTACGCGGTCGCGCCCTCCTGGTAGTACTCGGTCGGCATCACCGACAGGGCGGGCGCGCCGGGGTGACGTTCCGCCAGATGCCGGGCGACCGCGTTCGTCACGCGCGCGTGGGCCCGCGCCGCCGCCCCGGGGCCCGAGCCGAACCGCTCCGCGTCCGCGTCGCAGTGCCACTCGCTGTAGCTGACGTCCTGGAACTGGAGCTGGAACGCGCGGAACCCCAGCGCCCACATCGCGTCCAGCTTCCGGGTCAGCGCCCGCACGTCCGCGTCCGAGGCGAAGCACATCGCCTGGCCCGGCGCGACCGCCCAGCCCAGCGTCACGTGGTTGCGGCGGGCCCGCTCGGCCAGCTCCCGGAACTCGGCCCGGCGCTGCGCCGGGTAGGGCTCGCGCCAGCGGGCCTGCCGGTACAGGTCGTCGCCCGGCGCGTACAGGTAACGGTTCTGCTTGGTGCGGCCCATGAAGTCCAGCTGGGCCAGGCGCTGCGCGTGCGTCCACGGGGTGCCGTAGAAGCCCTCCGCGGTACCCCGTACGGCCGTACCGGGCCAGTCGCGGACGACCGCGCCCGCGATCGTGCCGTCGGGGCGCACCAGCTGACGCAGCGTCTGCACGCCGTGGAAGACGCCGTCCTCGCCCGCGCCGGAGAGGGCCACGCCGTCCGGGCCGGTGGTCAGGTGGTAGCCGCCGGCGGGCAGGGCGCCCCGGTCGCCGGGGCGCTCGCGCTCGGTGCCCACGCGGACCACGAGGGTGCCGTCCGCCGGTCGCGGACCGCCCGCCGGGCGCGGGATGATCCGGCGCGCGCCCGCCTCCCGCAGCACCGCGCGCAGCGCCTCCAGGTCGGACTCCGGCACCGTGCCGTCGGTGACCAGCGCGACCTCGCCGGTGACCCGGACCGGGGAGCCGGTGGCGCGCAGGGACTGGGGCCGGGGCCACACGGACGGCTCCGGGGACGCCGAGCGCGGCGTCCGGGCGGCCGTGTCCGGAGCGGCCGTGTCGGGGACGGGCGGGGCCGCGACGGCGGCCGGGGCGCCCCCCAGCGCTCCGGCGACGACGGCGAACGCGAGCGCGGCCGCGCCGCCCCTCCTACGCCGCACCTGCACAGGCCCCCTCCTCGGTCTCCTCCGCCTCCGGTGTCGTCGGCGCACGGCTTCCGTCACGGGTGAACGAGCCCACCATCCGGGGGTGAGGGTGTCAACGGGAGTGGCCGTAATACGTCGATTGCCGGAATCTGGGGAGGGTGGGTGGACCGGGAATGTGACGAGAAGTGCGTTGTCCGCCCTCCGGGCGTCTGCCCGCGCGCTCACTGGGTAGGGCTGCGGTTACCCCCTCGGCGCCGTACTCGGCGCCCGAGACCGCGACCGACCAGGAGGTCACTGTGACGGCACTGGCAGACCTGCTCCTTCCCGCGCTGTCCAAACGCACGGCGGAGCACGCCGCCGACCTGCCCGAGGACCGCCCCGCCGAACCCGCCCCGTGCGCCTTCAGCGCCGAGAGCGCCTGCGCCCACACGCCCCTCACCAGCGAGCCCCCGCTGCCGTACGCCGAACCCCTCACCAGCGAGCCCCCGCTCGCCGCCCCGGACGCCGACTCCACGAGGCCGTAGATGACCGCGCCCCGCCCGGCAGAACCGGCCGGATCCCCCGCATCCGCATCCGCCGCCCTCCCCGGCGAGGAGCTGGCCCGGCTCGCCGAGCTGCACGGCGTGGCCACCTCCTACCGGCCCTCCCCGGACCGCGCGGTCGCCGCGTCCGCCGCCGCCGTCGTCCGCGCCCTCGGCGCGCTCGGCGTCGACGCGGGCACCCCCGAGGCGGTCCGCGCCGCGCTCGCCGCCGAAGAGCGCGCACGGCGGCAGCGGCTGCTGCCGCCCACCGTGGTCCGCTGGAGCGGCGGCCCCGCGCCGGACGCCCTCACCGCGCTGCCGCCCGGCACCCGGCTGCGCGTCGAGACCGAGCAGGGCGAGAGCCACGCCCAGGCCGACCAGCTGCCGCCCGGCGTGCACCGCCTCACCGCCACCGCGCCCGACGGCCGCACCGCCGACGCCCACCTGATCGTCGCCCCCGCCCGGCTGCCCAGCCCCCCCGGCCGCTCCTGGGGGCTGCTCGTCCAGCTGTACTCGCTGCTGTCCCGGCGCTCCTGGGGCATGGGCGACCTCGGCGACCTCGGCGAGCTGACCGCCTGGGCGGGCCGGGCGCTCGGCGCCGGCTTCGTCCAGGTCAACCCGCTGCACGCGGCCGTGCCCGGCGCCCCCACCGACCCCTCCCCGTACCGCCCGTCCTCCCGCCGCTTCCCCGACCCCGTCCACCTGCGCGTCGAGGACGTGCCCGAGTACGCGTACGCCCTCGGCGGGCCCGGCGGCGACCGGCTGCGGGCCCTGCCGGAGCGGGCCGCCCGGCTGCGCGAGGCCGTACTCGACAAGGGCGCCCTGATCGACCGGGACGCCGTCTGGGAGCTGAAGCGCGAGGCGCTGGAACTGCTGTGCGCCGTCCCCCTCGGCCCCGGCCGCCGGGCCGCCTACGGCGACTTCCTCGCCGAACAGGGCCAGGCCCTGGAGGACCACGCCACCTGGTGCGCGCTCGCCGAGGTGTACGGCCCCGACTGGCGGAGCTGGCCCGCCGGGCTGCGCGACCCGCGCTCCGCCGAGACCGCGCGCGCCCGCACCGGCCTCCTGCACCGCGTCGAGTTCCACAGCCGCCTCGCCTGGCTCACCGACAGCCAGCTCACCGCCGCCCAGCGCACCGCCCGCGAGGCCGGCATGCCGGTCGGGATCGTGCACGACCTCGCCGTCGGCGTGCACCCGTGCGGCGCCGACGCCTGGGCCCAGCAGGAGTACTTCGCCGCCGGCATGTCCGTCGGCGCCCCGCCCGACGCCTTCAACGCCCGCGGCCAGGACTGGGGCCTGCCGCCCTGGCGCCCCGACCGCCTCGCCGCCTCCGGCTACGCGCCGTACCGCTCCCTGCTGCGCGCCCTGTTCCGCTACGCGGGCGCGCTGCGCATCGACCACGTGATGGGCCTGTTCCGGCTGTGGTGGGTGCCCCAGGGGGAGCCGCCGACCGAGGGCACCTACGTCCGCTACGACGCGGAGGCCATGCTCGCGATCCTGGTCCTGGAGGCCTCCCGCGCGGGCGCGATCGTGATCGGCGAGGACCTGGGCACCGTGGAGCCGGGCGTGCGGGAGCGGCTGCGCGAGCGGGGTGTCCTCGGCACGTCGGTGCTCTGGTTCGAGCGGGACTGGGACGGCGACGGCCGCCCCCTGCCGCCCGAGGCCTGGCGCGCGGACTGCCTCGCCACCGCCACCACCCACGACCTGCCGCCCACCGCCGCCCGGCTCACCGGCGAACACGTCGACCTGCGCGACCGGCTCGGCCTGCTGGCCCGCCCGCTCGCCGACGAACGCGCCGAGGCCGCGGCGGACACGGGGGAGTGGCTGGCCTACCTGTCCCGGCTCGGCCTGCTGCCCGGCACCGGCGGCGGCTCCGACCAGGCGTCGGAGGAGGCCGAGGTACAGGCCGTCCACCGCTTCCTGCTGCGCACCCCCGCCCGCATGATCGGTCTCTGGCTCCCCGACGGCATCGGCGACCGCCGTCCGCAGAACCTCCCCGGCACCTGGGACCAGTACCCGAACTGGCGCCTGCCCATCGCCGACGCCCAGGAACGCCCGGTCCCCCTGGAGGACCTGACGGCCTCACCGAGGCTGCGCGCGCTGACGGAGGTACTGCGGGGGGAAACGGGACGGACGCCACGGGGGGTGACGGACGCCGCGGGGTGAGGGGACGCTGCGAGGGCTCGTGGGGCGGACGCCGCGGGGCGGACGCCACCGGGCGAGGCCTGACGGGCGCCGCGGGGTGACGAGGGGCGGGCTCCGCGCGCGGCGATGCGGGGCGGACCCCGAGGGGCGCCGCGCGGCGGGCCCCCGTGACCGGGGGCCAAAGGGCCGTACGGCACCCCCGGGCGCGCGGGGCTCACGGGCGTTCGCTACTTTTGGGACCGTGGACAAGAAGAACGCCCTGCGCGCCGGCGCCCTGGCCGCCGGTACGACGCTGATGATGCTGCTCATGTCGTCTCCCGCGAGCGCGCTGACCCGCGACGACGGTGACGACCCCGGCTCGGGCCTGAGCGTCATCGAGACGCTGGGCCTCTTCGTGATCGCCCCGCTCGTGATCTTCGCGGTCATCACCGGCCTGGTGATGGTCCTGGACCGGTCGCAGGAGAAGCACCGGGTGACCACGAAGAACATCCAGACCAAGGCCACGGCCCAGTAGGCACGTTCCGCCGAGGGCGCCGGCTCGCCCGTCGTACGTACGCGGTCCCGTGTGCGTACGCGTCGTCCCGTACGGGGGCGAGACCGGCGCCCTCGGCGTGTCCGCGTGCCGGCGGCGGCCTCAGGGGCCCGGCTCGGTCAGGTACCGCTGGAGCGTGGGGGACAGCCACGCGACGATCTCCTCGCGGCTCAGCCCCGCGGCGGGCGGAAGGCGCAGCACGTACCGGGTGAGCGCGAGCCCGAGCAGCTGGGACGCGACGAGCGCGGCGCGGACGGGCGCCTGCTCGGGGTCCGGGCAGAACCGGCGGGCGAACGGCAGCAGCTGCTCCCGGAAGACGCCGTGGAGCCGCTCCGTTCCCGCCTGGTGGGCGACGCCCACCCGCAGGAGGGCGGTCAGCACCTCGTTGCCCTCCCACACGTCGAGGAAGTGGTCCGCCGCGGCCCGGCCGACCTCGGCACCGGCGACCCCGGCCAGGTCGGGCAGGCGCAGATCGACGGCGACGGCCGCCGCGAACAGGCCCTCCTTGTTGCCGTAGTAGCGCATCACCATCGACGGGTCGATGCCCGCGTCCCGGGCGATGGCCCGGATGGTGGCGCGGTCGTAGCCGTCGGAGGCGAAACGCTCGCGGGCGGCGTCGAGGATGGCGGTGCGGGTGGCGTCGGAGCGGCGCGCCCGGGGGCTGTCGGGGCTGTCGGTCATGCCGACGAGGCTATGTCAACGCGTGTTGGCCAACAAGCGTTGACCGTCCACCGCCGCACGCCCTACGGTGGACGACGAGGGTGGCCAACACGTGTTGACCAACAGGCGTTGACCCACGCGTGTCGACCGCCATGCGCCGGCTTCCGGGAGGCCCCATGAACGGCACCACGAGCACCGCAGCCTCGGTCATCGTCGTGGGCTCCGGCCCCACCGGCCTCCTGCTCGCCGGTGACCTCGCCACCGCGGGCGTCCCCGTCACCGTCCTAGAGAAGCGCCCCCGCCGGACCAGCAACCTGACGCGCGCGTTCGCCGTGCACGCCCGCACCCTCGAACAGCTCGACGCCCGCGGCCTCGCCGACGAACTGGAGGCCGCCGGCCGCCCGGTGGACCGGCTGCGCCTGTTCGGCGGCCTCACCGTCGGCTTCGACTCCCTCCCCACCCGCTTCCGGCACCTGCTGGTCGTCCCGCAGTACGAGGTGGAGAAGGCGCTGGAGCGGCGGGCGGTGGCGGCGGGGGCCGAGTTGCGCCACGAGACGGAGGTGACCGGGCTGACCCAGGACGCGAGCGGCGTGACCGTCGAGGTGAGGACCGCGGACGGCCGGACCGGGACGCTGCGCGCGGCGTACGCCGTCGGCGCGGACGGCCTGCGCAGCGCCGTACGGCAGGCCGTCGGACTGCCCTTCCCCGGCCGCTCGGTGATCCGCTCGATCGTCCTCGCGGACGTCCGGCTCGACCCGCGGCACGCGGACCTGATGACCGCGAACGCCGTCGGCGACGCCTTCGCGCTCGTCGTCCCCTTCGGCGACGGCTACCACCGGGTCGCCGCCTGGGACCGCCGCCGCGACGTCCCCGACGACACCCCCGTCGACCTGGACGAGATCCGGGGGATCGTACGCCGCGCGCTGGGCGGCGACCTCGGGATGCGCGACCCCCGCTGGCTGTCCCGCTTCCACAGCGACGAACGCCAGGCGCCCACCTACCGCGTCGGCCGGGTCTTCCTCGCCGGGGACGCCGCGCACGTGCACAGCCCGGCGGGCGGCCAGGGCATGAACACGGGCCTCCAGGACGCGGCCAACCTGAGCTGGAAACTGGCCCAGGTGCTGCACGGCCACGCCGCCCCGGACCTCCTCGACACCTATGACACCGAGCGCCACCCCGTCGGCAGGGCGGTGCTGCGCAGCAGCGGCGGCATCCTGCGCCTCGCCATGGCCAGGCGCCCGGCGGCCCTCGTCCTGCGCGCCCTCACGACCGCCTTCGCCGGCTTCTCCGGCCCGGTCCGCCGCAGGGCCGTCGCCCAGATCTCCGGCATCGGCTACCGCTACCCGGCCCCCCGCGGCGCCCACCCCCTGACCGGCAGGCGGGTCCCCGACCTCCGCTTCGCCGACGGCACCCGCCTCTACGAGGCCCTGCGCGGCGGCCGGTTCGTCCTCGTCACCCCCGGGGGTCACGACGCGGGCGACACCCGCGAGGACCGCCTGGTCACGGCCCGCTGGGCGAGCAGCCGTCGCACCGTCCTCCTGGTCCGCCCCGACGGCTACGCGGCCTGGGCGGCGGAGTCGGCGGACGGGGCGGAAGTGGAGGCGGCGCTGAGGGCGCACGTGGGCGGCACGGATCCGGAGGTGCCGGGGGCGCACGGGGGCAGCGCTGGTCCCGTGGTGCCGGGGGCGCACGGGGGCGGCCCCGGCCCGGCGGCGCTGTCCTAGACGGTCGCCGCCAGCAGCCGTCGCAGCAGGTCCGCCAGGTGGCGGGCCTGTTCGTCGGTGAGGGCGGCCAGGGCCTCCGTCTGGGTGGCGACACCCGCGCCGACGGCCTCCTCGATGAGGGCGAGGCCCTCGTCGGTGAGGGTGACCTGCAGGCCGCGGCGGTCGTGCGGGTCGGGGGAGCGGCGCAGCAGACCGGCGCGCTCCAGTTTGTCGAGGCGGCCGGTCATGCCGCCGGTGGTGAGCATCAGGGTGGCGGACAGCTGCCGGGGGGAGAGGGTGTACGGCTCGCCGGCCCGGCGCAGCGTCGCGAGGACGTCGAACTCGCCGCGGGAGATGCCGAAGCGGGCGTACGCCTTCTCCGTACGGTCGCCCATCGCGCGCGAGAGCCGGTAAATGCGGCCGAAGACCTCCATCGCGCGGGTGTCGAGGTCGGGGCGTACGGCCGCCCACTGCTCGATGATCGCGTCCACCGCGTCGGGGGCGGGCTGGTCCGGGGCGGTCGGCGGGCTCTGCGTCATGGCAGGAGTATCCGCGCGAGATGGGTCGGCCGCAAGAAAGTAGCTTTACGGACACTTGCTTAGCGCTAAGCTAATCACTGCCAAGCTGATGGTGCCAAGCCGTTCGCGCAGGCCACCTCAACGCAGCGGCCACCTCAACGCCTCGAAGGGGTCCGCCATGAAGCGCTCCGCCACCGTCCTGCTCACCGCCCTCGCCCCCGTCTCCTGGGGCACCACCTACGCCGTCACCACCGAGTTCCTGCCCCCGGACCGCCCCCTGTTCACCGCCCTGGCGCGCGCCCTGCCCGCCGGGCTGCTGCTCCTCGCCCTCGCCCGGGTGCTGCCGCGCGGCCTGTGGTGGGGCAAGGCGGCGGTGCTCGGCGCGCTCAACATCGGCGCGTTCTTCCCGCTGCTGTTCCTCTCGGCGTACCGGCTGCCCGGCGGGCTCGCCGCGGTCGTCGGCTCGGTGGGGCCGCTGTTCGTCATCGGGCTCTCGGCCCTGCTGCTGGGTCAGCGGGCCACCCTGAGGGCCGTGCTCGCCGCGATCGCCGCCGCGTGCGGGGTCAGCCTCGTGGTCCTGAAGGCGGCCGGCGCCCTGGACACCCTCGGCGTGCTGGCCGCGCTCGGCTCGACCCTCTCCATGTCCGCCGGGACCGTGCTCACCAAGCGCTGGGGCCGCCCCGACGGCGTCGGACCGCTCGCGCTCACCGGCTGGCAGCTGACCGCCGGCGGGCTGATCATCGCTCCCGTCGCCTTCCTCGTCGAGGGCGCGCCGCCCGCCCTGGACGCGCCCGCCGTCGGCGGCTACCTCTACCTCTCCCTCGCCAACACCGCGCTCGCCTACTGGCTCTGGTTCCACGGCATCGGCGGGCTCACCGCCACCCAGGTCACCTTCCTCGGGCCGCTGTCCCCGCTCACCGCCGCCGTCGTCGGCTGGGCCGCGCTCGGGCAGGCGCTGACCCCGCTGCAACTGGGGGGCATGGCGCTCGCCTTCGGCGCGACGGTGGCGGGACAGCTCGCGCCGCGCGCGAAAGCGCCGGAGGCGGCTTCGCGAGTGGCCACCGGATCGTTCAGTTCTGAGGAAAGGAACGGTCGAGAAGATTCGATGGACGTGACGGGTTCCGCGTTGCGACGGTAGATCCACCGATCTCCCCGGCCACCGAAAGGACCTCCGTGGCACCCGTCCTGCACAGGACCACCACCCCCCGCACCCACCCCCCGCACCCACCCCCACGTCACCTCCGCTTCGTCGTCCTCGCGTCCTTCCTCGGCGTCGCCGTCTACAGCACCCTCGTCAACCAGGCCGCGACCACGTCGCCGCGGCCGTGCGCAGGGGCGCACAGGAGGCACCGGCGGTGGGAAGGGTGCTGCGGGCGCTGCGGGAGGCGGCGGGGCGTTGACCCCTCCTCCCGTGGCGATCAAGATGGCGCGTCGGGGACCGGACCCGACCGGACCAGCGCGAGGGGAAGCCGTGCCCACACCGAGTGATCCCGCCGTTCTCTACCCCGAGGTCGCGGCCCGCGGCAGCCTCGCCGCGGCGCTTCGGGCCGAGGCGGAGCGCCGTCCCGGTCACGGCGGCGTTCCCTTCAGGGCGTCGGACCACCAGCCCCTGCTGCACGCGACGGCCGAGAGCCTCCTGCCGCACCGCGCACCGCTGGAGATCAGCGCGTCGCGGCACGAGCGGCGGTGGTCGATCCGCGGTACGGAGCCGTTCCAGGGCATGCCCCTGGTCGACGGCGGGACAGCGGACCTGGCGCAGCTCGCCGCCGCCGCACGCGCCTGGCACGACGGGACCGCGCTGGACGGCATCCGCAGGGCGGCGCCCTTCGTGCACCTGACCGGACGGATCGAGACGCCCGACCCGGATCCCGCGCTGATGGCGGAATCCGAGTGGCAGGGCCTGCGCCGGCAGGCGGAGGAACTGGAGTACGTCTGGCGGGACACCCACCGGGCCCTGATCGAGGCGGCGTACGCCCAGCCGGCGCTGCGCGCCCTCTATCCGTTCACCAGCCACTGGGCGCTGCGCTTCTCGGTCACGACCCGCCCGGACCTGACCGTCGTCGGACCGCATCTGGCGGCCCGCAGCGACGGCCGGTACGGGGTGGGGAGGAGCATGGCCTCCCCGGACCTCGGCGTGTTCGCCACCGCGCGGGAGGCCGTGGCAGTGGCCGTGCGGCATCTGCCGTCGGGGCTCGGCCCGGTCAGGCTCGGCGGGTGACCCCGGCCGTCAGGCCCTCTCCCTCACCACCTGGATCCCGAAGCCGTACGACCCCAGGGCCTTGGCGATGGCGAGGAACAGCAGGCTGTAGTGCTCCTGTCCGCGGGCCGTGGTGATGCCGCCGAGGTCGAGGAGGGAGCCCTCCGGCCAGCCCAGGTCGCGCAGGAGGCCGAGGACCGTGCGCTTGGCGTCCGCGTCGTCACCGGAGAGGAAGAGGGTGGAGGGGCCCTCGACCGAGCCGGGCGCGATCATCAGCTCGCTGTCGACGGTGCAGAGGGACTTGACGACCCGGGTCGCCGGGAAGGTCCGCTGGATCTCCTCGCCCAGGCTCTCCCCGAGGTGCGACAGGTCGCCGCCCCCGGTGAACCCGACGGCGACGTCCAGCAGCACCTTCCCGGCCAGCGCGTCCGCTCCCACGGACGTCAGCAGCTCCACCGAGGCGGTGCCCGGTGTCGCGTTGACCACGACCGGCGCGTCGGCCACGGCCGAGGCGAGGTCCGTCACCGGCAGGCCCCCGGCGCGCGGCCGGGCCTCCTCGGGCTTGCGGGAACCGAGGACGACGTCATGACCGGCCCGCAGCCAGCCCTGGGCGAGGTGGCGGCCCACCGTGCCCGTTCCGAGAATGGCGATCTTCATGCCCTCGACGGTAGGGCGCCGGTACGCGGGTGCGCGTCCCTCCGCGGAGGGGTTCGCCGTACCCCCTTGGCCGTACCCCGTGAGTCCTAGGCCCGGTGGGGGCGCCCGGTGCGGCACCGGGCGCCCCCACCCGCGTACTGCGGGACGCTACTGGGCGGCGCCCGCCGCCGCGTCCGCCGCCTGGGCCCTCAGGGCGCGTTCGACGCCCGCCCGGGACTCCGAGACCAGCCGGCGCAGTGCCGCGCCCGGCCCGGCGGAGGCGAGCCAGGCGTCCGTCTTGTCCAGCGTCTCGCGGGAGATCTGGACCGACGGGTACAGGCCGACGGCGATCTGCTGGGCCATCTCGTGGGAGCGGGACTCCCACACGTCCTTGACCACCTCGAAGAACCGGTCCGCGTACGGCGCGAGCAGCTCACGCTGGTCGGTCTGGACGAAGCCGGAGATCACCGCCTCCTGCACGGCGTTCGGCAGCTTGTCCGACTCCACGACCGACGCCCAGGCCTCTGCCTTCGCCTCGGCCGTCGGGCGGGCGGCGCGGGCCGTGGCGGCGTGCCGCTCGCCCGCCGCCGTCCTGTCCCGCTCGTACTCGGCGGCGATCTCCGCCTCGTCGTAGCGGCCCACCGCGGCCAGCCGCTGCACGAACGCCCAGCGCAGCTCGGTGTCCACGACCAGGCCCTCGACCGACTGCGTGCCGTCCAGCAGGCCCTCCAGGAGGTCCAGCTGCTCCGGCGTGCGGGCCGTCGCCGCGAACGCCCGCGCCCAGGCCAGCTGGTGGTCGCCGCCCGGCGCGGCGGACCGCAGGTGGGCCAGCGTCGCCTCGGTCCAGCGGGCGAGCAGCGTCTCGCGGGCGGCCGGGTCGGCGTACAGGTCGATCGCCAGCTTCACCTGGCGGTGCAGCGACTGCACCACGCCGATGTCGGACTCCTTGCCGATGCCGGACAGCACCAGGGACAGGTAGTCGCGGGTCGCCAGCTCCCCGTCGCGCGTCATGTCCCACGCCGACGCCCAGCACAGCGCGCGCGGCAGGGACTGCGCGAAGTCGCCCAGGTGCTCGGTGACGGTCCGCAGCGACGCCTCGTCCAGCCGGACCTTCGCGTACGACAGGTCGTCGTCGTTGAGCAGCACGACGGCCGGCCGGCGCTTGCCCACCAGCTGCGGTACGTCCGTCAGTTCCCCGTCGACGTCCAGCTCGACGCGCTCGGTGCGCACCAGCTTGCCGGACGCCTCGTCGAGGTCGTACAGGCCGACCGCGATGCGGTGCGGGCGCAGCGTCGGCTCGCCCTTCGCGCCCGCGGGCAGCGCCGGGGCCTCCTGCCGGATGCCGAAGGAGGTGATGACCCCGGCGCCGTCCTCCTGGTCCGTCTCGATCTCGGGGCGCAGGATGTTGATGCCCGCCGTCTCCAGCCACTTGCGCGACCAGGTCTTCAGGTCGCGGCCGGAGGTCTCCTCCAGCGCGCCCAGCAGGTCCGACAGGCGGGTGTTGCCGAACGCGTGCCGCTTGAAGTACGCCTGCACGCCGCGGAAGAACTCGTCCTCGCCGACGTACGCCACCAGCTGCTTCAGCACGCTCGCGCCCTTGGCGTACGTGATGCCGTCGAAGTTGACGAGCACGTCGTCCAGGTCGCGGATGTCCGCCATGATCGGGTGCGTGGACGGCAGCTGGTCCTGCCGGTACGCCCACGTCTTCATCGAGTTCGCGAACGTGGTCCACGAGTGCGGCCAGCGCGAGCCGGGCGCCGCGGCCTGGCAGGCGATCGACGTGTAGGTGGCGAACGACTCGTTCAGCCACAGGTCGTTCCACCACTCCATGGTGACCAGGTCGCCGAACCACATGTGGGCCAGCTCGTGCAGGATGGTCTCCGCGCGCACCTCGTACGCCGCGTCCGTCACCTTCGAGCGGAACACGTACTGGTCGCGGATGGTCACCGCGCCCGCGTTCTCCATCGCGCCCGCGTTGAACTCCGGCACGAACAGCTGGTCGTACTTCTCGAACGGGTACGCGTAGTCGAACTTCTCCTGGAACCACTCGAAGCCCTGCCGGGTCACCTCGAAGATGGCGTCCGCGTCGAGGAACTCGGCGAGCGACGGGCGGCAGTAGATGCCGAGCGGGACGGACTGCCCGTCCTTCTCGTACACGCTGTGCACGCTGTGGTACGGGCCCGCGATGAGCGCGGTGATGTACGTGGAGATGCGCGGCGTCGGCGCGAACTCCCAGACGTTGTCCTTCGGCTCCGGCGTCGGCGAGTTCGAGATCACCGTCCAGCCCTCCGGCGCCCGCACGGTGAACCGGAACGTGGCCTTCAGGTCCGGCTGCTCGAACGAGGCGAAGACCCGGCGGGCGTCCGGCACCTCGAACTGGGTGTACAGGTACGCCTGGTCGTCGACCGGGTCGACGAACCGGTGCAGGCCCTCACCGGTGTTGGTGTACGCGCAGTCGGCGACGACCCGCAGGACGTTGCGGCCCTCCAGCAGGCGGGGCAGGGCGATCCGGGAGTCCGCGAAGACCTCGGCCGGGTCGAGCGAGTCACCGTTGAGGGTCACCTCGTGGACGGCCGGGGCCACCAGGTCGATGAACGACTCCGCACCGTTCTCCGCGACATCGAAGCGCACCGTGGTCGCGGACCGGAACGTCCCGCCCTCCTGCGCCCCGGAGAGGTCGAGATCGATCTCGTACGAGTCAACGGTGAGCAGCTTCGCCCGCTGCTGCGCCTCTTCGCGAGTCAGGTTTGTGCCAGGCACGCGGTCATCTCCTCGATATGTGTGGGTTGCGCCATCCTTCCACGGGACCCGCACAGAACGCGATGTCCGTATCCCGCCGGTCGACGGGTCCGCCGCGCAGGACCCTGGGGCCATGACCACGTACACCGCACAGCCCGTCCCGCCGGACGTCCTGAAGGAGCTGCGCTCCACCGACGACGCCGGGCGCCCGATGGTCCCCGTGACCGACGAGGAGGGCGGCGCCCCGCTGCGCTGCTGCCTGCGCCGCAGCACCGCCGGCGAGACCATCGCCCTGGTCTCCTACGCCCCGCTGCGCCGCTGGGCGGCCCGCACGGGCGCCGACCCCGGCGCCTACGACGAGCAGGGCCCCGTCTTCGTCCACGCCGCCGACTGCCCCGGCCCCGAGGGTGACGGCCTGCCCTTCACGAACTCCCACCGCGTGCTGCGCCGCTACTCCGCCGACGGCCGCATCCTCGGCGGGCACCTGGTCACCCCGCCCGAGTCCTTCGAGGACGCCCTCGCGCAGGCGTACGCCGATCCCGAGGTGGCGCTCGTGCACGTGCGGGCCGTGGAGTACGGGTGCTTCCTGTACGAGGTGCGGCGGCCGTAGGGGCAAGGGGTGCGGCGGCCGTAGGGGGTGCGGGGCGCGGCGGCCGTAGGGGGACCACGGGGGCCCGCCGCACCGCTCGCCGCCCGCCTCAGTCCCGGCCCTCCGCCACCTCCTCCCTCAGTCCCGGCCCTCCGCCACCGCCCGCG
Organism: Streptomyces sp. JB150; assembly: GCF_011193355.1. Lineage (GTDB taxonomy): Bacteria > Actinomycetota > Actinomycetes > Streptomycetales > Streptomycetaceae > Streptomyces. Next base: position 2,558,795 of record NZ_CP049780.1, on the reverse strand, counting down.
CGAACGCCCGCACCGGCTCCGTCTCCCGGTCGCGGTGCCACACCACGGCCAGCGCCGAGTCGGGCAGGTCGTCGACCGGGACGTAGGCGACGTCCTCGCGGTGATGGTGGGCGGCCGTCGGCAGGCACAGCAGCAGGGCGGCGCGGCCGGTCGCGACCCGGGTCAGGCCCTCCTGGAGGGTGGTCACCGCCGGACCGGCGACGGGGCCGGGCGCCTGGGCCGCGCGCCAGTAGGCCGGGGCCGGCGCGGCGGCCGTGACCAGGGGCACCGAGGCCAGGTCGGCGGCGCGCACCGAGGAGCGGGCGGCGAGCGGGTGCCGCGCGGACACGGCGACGGTCAGGCGCCGGCGCGAGAAGACCGGGCCCCGGACCAGGTCCGGCTCCTCGACCGGCAGCAGGACGACCGCGGCGTCCACCGAACCGTCGCGCACCGCGCCGAACGGATCCGCGAACGGGATCTCCACCAGCTCGGCCGCGCACCCCGGACGGTCCCGCTCGAACGCGGCGACCGCATCGATCAGCCGCGCGTTCGCCGTCCCCTGGAAGCCCACCCGCAGCGTGCCGGTGACACCGCGGGCCGCCGCGCGGGCACCGTCCACGGCCGAGCGCAGCGCGTCGTACGCCGGGCGCAGCTCACCGAGCAGGCGTTCACCCAGCGGGGTGAGCGCCACCCGGCGGCTGGACCGGTGGACCAGGCGGGCGCCGATCCGCCGCTCCAGGGAGCGCAGCAGCTGACTCACCCGGGACTGCGAGACGTACAGCCGCTCCCCGGTCCGCCCGAAGTGCAGCTCCTCCGCGAGCACCAGGAAGCACTCCAGCTCCCGCAGCTCCGCTCCCGACGCCACGACCGCCCCCTCACCTCGATGTATGAGCCCCGCTCATGGAAGGCTGAGCGCTTCGCCGTTGTTCCGGGCGCGCACCCGCAAAAGGGTGGAGACATGTCCTCCACCACCACGCGCGGCGGCCGCGCCGCCCCGGAAGCGGTCCGCCGTCCCTGGGCGGCCGTCCTGGCCCTGGCCGCCGCCACCTTCGCCGTCGTCACCACCGAGATGCTGCCGGTCGGCCTGCTCACCTCGCTCGCCGCCGGCCTGGACGTCTCCGCGGGCACCGCCGGACTCGCCCTCACCCTGCCCGGCCTGCTCGCGGCGCTCGCCGCCCCGCTGCTGCCGGTCGCCGTACGCCGCGCCGACCGGCGGACCGTGCTGAGCGCCCTGCTGCTCCTGCTCGCGGCGGCCGACCTGCTCTCCGCGCTCGCCCCGCACATCGCCGTGCTGCTGCTCGCCCGCGCCGTCGTCGGGGTGTGCATCGGCGGGGTGTGGGCGGTCGCCGCGGGACTGGGCGCCCGGCTGGTGCCCGGCCCCGCCGCCGGGCGGGCCACCGCGCTCGTGTTCAGCGGCATCGCGGTCGCCTCCGTGCTCGGCGTCCCGGCCGGCACCTACCTGGGCGCGCTGGCCGGCTGGCGGTGGGCGTTCGCCGCGCTCACCGCCCTCGCCCTGGCCGTCGCGGCCCTGCTGGCGGTGGCGCTGCCCCCGCTGCCCGCCGAGCGGCCCGTCCGGCTCGGCGCCTTCCCCGAGCTGCTGCGCACCCCGGCGGTGGCGCGCGGGCTGACCGCGATCGCGCTGCTGGTCACCGGCCACTTCGCGGCGTACACCTATGTCCGCCCGGTGCTGGAGCGGGTGCCGGGCACCGGCCCCGGCCTGATCAGCGTCCTGCTGCTCGGCTACGGCCTCGCGGGCATCGCCGGGACCTTCGCGGGCGGCGCGCTCGCGGCCCGCGCCCCGCGCCGGGCGCTGCCCGCGATCGCCGCCGCGCTCGGCACGGTCGTGGCGCTGCTCGTCCCGGCGGGCGGCTCGCTGCCCGCGTCGGCGGCGTTGCTGACCCTGTGGGGCCTCGTCTACGGCGGTGTCTCGGTGACCGCCCAGACCTGGCTGTCGGCCGCCGCGCCGGGCGCCCGCGAGGCGGCCTCCGCGCTGTTCGCGGGGGTGTTCAACGGCGCCATCGCGTTCGGCGCGTTCCTCGGCGGCCGGGTCGCCGACGGGCCCGGTGCCACCGCCGTACTGGTGCTGGGGGCGGTGCCGGCGCTGCTCGCGGCGGCCGCCGCCGGGTACGCGAGAGGGGCGGCCGCCGATGCCCGGTGACCGCCCCCGCCGCCGCGCCGCGGCGTCGTCTACTGCTCGCGCTTGGTGGTCAGCTCCGCCGCCACCAGCTCCGCGATCTGCACCGCGTTCAGGGCCGCGCCCTTGCGCAGGTTGTCGTTGGAGACGAAGAAGGCCAGCCCGTTCTCCACCGTCTCGTCACGGCGGATACGGCCGACGTACGACGGGTCCTGGCCGGCCGCCTGCAGCGGGGTCGGCACCTCGGTGAGCGCGACGCCGGGGGCGCCGGCCAGCAGCTCCTTGGCGCGCTCGACGCTGATCGGACGGGCGAAACGGGCGTTGACCTGCAGGGAGTGCCCGGTGAAGACGGGGACGCGCACGCAGGTGCCGGAGACCTTCAGGCCGGGGATCTCCAGGATCTTGCGCGACTCGTTGCGGAGCTTCTGCTCCTCGTCGGTCTCGTTCAGGCCGTCGTCGACGATGGAGCCGGCCAGCGGCAGCACGTTGTACGCGATCGGCGCGACGTACTTGTTCGGCGCCGGGTACTCGGCGGCCGAGCCGTCGTGGGTGAGCTTGGGGGCGTCCGCGCCGACCTTCTGGACCTGCTCGAACAGCTCGTCGACACCCGCGAGGCCGGAACCGGACACGGCCTGGTAGGTGGCCACCACCAGGGCCTCGAGCCCCGCCTCCGCGTGCAGCGGCTTCAGCACCGGCATCGCGGCCATCGTGGTGCAGTTCGGGTTGGCGATGATGCCCTTGGGGCGGTTGGCGACCGCGTGCGGGTTGACTTCGGAGACCACCAGCGGGACCTCGGGGTCGCGCCGCCAGGCGGACGAGTTGTCGATCACGACCGCGCCCTGGGCGGCGACCTTCTCGGCCAGCGCCTTGGAGGTGGCCCCGCCCGCGGAGAACAGCACGATGTCCAGGCCGGTGTAGTCGGCCGTGGACGCGTCCTCCACCGTGATCCCGTCGAGGACCGTCCCCGCCGAGCGGGCCGAGGCGAACAGACGCAGCTCGTCGACCGGGAAGTCCCGCTCGGCGAGGATCCTGCGCATGACCGTGCCGACCTGGCCGGTGGCTCCGACGATTCCTACCTTCACGGGGACTCCTCTGGGTGGCGTGGCTGTGACGTGCCCGGGCGTCCGGGCCCCTTCCATCATGCGGGGGACCCCGGCAGGTGTGTCCAATCCTTTGCCCGAGGCGCGGACGATCACTCCAGGTCAGCGGCGTCCCGGGGCCTCTCGCGGCCCCGGTCGCGGGCCCGCAGAAATCCGTCCGGGACGGGGCGCGGACCGCAAGCTCTGCCGACGCGGCCTGCGGCGAACGGGGATTCGTCCGCCCCGCGGGCGCGGGCGCGCCCGGCCCGCCGGCGGCGCGCGCATGTGAGCGGCGTCCTGGTTTCGGCGCCGGTGTGACGTACGACACCGCCTCTTCCTTCCCCGCGCCGCCGAACGTTTCCGCCGCCCTCCGCGTCATAGGGGAAACGCGGCGAGGAGAGGGGTGGCTGTGCTGCGCAGAATGGCCCGCCGCGGCCAGGGGGCGGACCGGGGGGACCGGGGTGTCCGGGGCGACCACGGTGCCGACGACCCGCTGGACGCGGCCCAGGAACGACGGGTGCGGGCGGTGCTCGCGCTGGGCGGGGTGCCGCAGGCGGACCTGCCGGACGGGGTGCAGCAGGTCCGCCTGCGGCTGCTGGAACGCGCCGCGAGCGGACGGGAGGCGCCGCGGGACGTCTCCGCGTGGGCGGCGGTCGTCGCCTCCAACCTCGCCGTGGACTGGCACCGCGCCAAACGCCGCCAGGAACGCGTCGGCGAACGCCTCGCCCAGCTGCGGCACCCGGAGCACCCGTCCGGCGAGGACACCAGCGTGCTGTCCGTCGCCGTCGCCCAGGGCCTGGACGAGCTGCCCGCCGCCCAGCGGCAGGTGGTCGTGCTCCGGTTCTACGCCGACCTGCCGGTGCGCTCCATCGCCGCGGAACTGGGCATCCCGGAGGGCACGGTCAAGAGCAGGCTGCACACGGCGGTCCGGGCCCTGCGCGCCCGGCTGCACGAGGACGAGGTGGTGTGACGTGACCGTCGAACACGACGGGCCGGGCGGCTACGACCGCGACGACCCCCTGATGGCCGTCCTCACCGGCGATCCCCTGCCCGACGCCGCCCGCACGGACCCCGCCCTGCTGGCCGCGTACCGCTCCGCCGAGGCGGACGTGGCCCTGCTGCGGGAACAGCTGGGCATCATCGCGCACGCCCTGACCGAGCCGGAAACGGAGCCGGGGCCGCAATCGGAGCCGGGGCCCGCCTCCCGTGCGCCGGCCCGCCCCGAGACCGTACCCGCGCCCGCGCCCGCGCCGCGGCCCTCGCGGCAGCCCTCACGGCGGACCCTGCGCCGGGTGCGCAACGGTCTCGGGCTCGCCGCCGCCCTCGCCGTCTTCCTGGGGATGGGATGGCTGGTCGTCCGGGCGGGGCAGGGTGTCGACGACGCGGCGAGCGGCGCGGCCGACAAGGGGGCCGGGAGCGCGCAGAAGTCGCTGGGGCCGCTCGGGTCGCCCGCCTATCTCGCCTGCACCCGGCTGCTGGTGGAGGGCACGGTGACCGGCGTGGCCCCGGGGCCGCGCGGCGGCGAGGAGCGCGTCACCGTGGACGTGATCCGGTCCTACCGGCCCGCCGGCGCCACCGGTGGCGAGGCCACCTTCGTCACGGGCGACGCACCCGCCTTCGGCGCCCCCCGCAGCCTGCGCGAGGGCGACCACGTGCTGGTCGCCGTCCCGCGCCGGGGCGAGGCGGCCGACCTGTGGTTCGTCGGCGAGGAGGACATCGCCCCGCAGCGGCGCGCCATCGCCGAGGCTCTGCCGCGGGCGCGCTCCACCACCTGCCCGTGAGGACCGGCCCATGAGAAAGGGGCGGGCGCCCGCAACGGACGCCCGCCCCGAGGTCGTGCCGGTGTTACGGCGTGACCTTCTCGATCTTCACGCTGCCCACGCCCGCGACCGTGCCGCGCGCGTTGACCAGCTGGACCTGGCCGAAGAACTCGCGGCCCTCGGGCGCGGCCGCGGCGGCGGTGACGCTGCCGGAGACCGTCGCCGAGGCACCCGTGCCGAGCTTCACCGGCGCGGAGTCGTCGACCGTGACGGAGCCGAGCGCGCTGGAGAAGAACACGTCCAGGTAGTCGTAGGCGGTGGAACCGGCGGGCACCGAGTAGCCGATGACCTCGACGGTGTACGTGCCGGCGGCCGGCTTGGCCACGGACACCGACTCCTCCGAGTCACCGTCGGCGGAGCTGCCGACCTGGGTGCCGGCCGCGTTCTTCACGACCAGGTCGAGGTCCGCGGCGGCGTCGGAGACGTTGCCGATGGTGACGTCCAGCGACTGCGCGCCCTCGGGCACCTGGACCGTGGTGGTCTGGGTGACCCCGTTGGCGATGGTCGGGCGGGCCGTCTTGGAGGAGCCCAGCGGGCCGCCGACCAGCTTGCCCTCCAGGGCGGCGTACTTGTTGGTCACCTTCCAGGCGGCGGCGGCCGGGGTGCCGACCTTGGCCTCGGGCACGGTGACGGTCTGCGGGTCGAAGGCCGCGCCGAGCACGGTGACGTCCAGCTTGTACGGGTTGTCGAGCAGCGGCGACGTACGGCGCGACTCGACCTCGATCTCCCAGACACCCGGCTGCGGGTTCGGGTACGACCGCACGTCCGGGCGGCAGGTGTTGGCCGGGTTGGTGTAGTTCGCGTAGCAGTTGACCGTCGACGTCGGGTCGGACGGGACGCCGTACGGGTGGATGGCGATGAACCGGGTCTGGCTCTTGTCCTTCAGCCCGCCCAGCGCGACCTCCAGCGACGTCGCGCCCTCGGGCACGGTCACGAAGTACGACTTGTGGCTGTTGCGCTGCACCGAGCCGGACGCCGTGTAGGTGTACGTCAGCGGCGCGGCGACCACGACCGTGTGGAGGACCTGCTTGTCGATGCCCTCGGTGCGCGGGTCGTCGACCTCGAGGATCGCGCTCTTGATGCCGGGGGACTTCGGCGCGGCCTGCACCTTGACGGTGACCGGCTGGTTGAGCGGCAGGTTCACCTCGTCGGAGCCGACGATGCGGAAGGTGCCGCCCGCGTTGTTCTCCAGGTGCAGCTCGTGCCGGACGGCGCGGTCGGCACCGGAGGTGCGGGTCAGGGTGATCTCGTACGTCTTCTTCTGGCCGGCCTTCAGACCGCCCTCGCGGTCGTAGAGGCCGGTGCCGAAGCCCGGCGTCTTCAAGAACTGGTCGATCGCGGTGTCGACCGGCGCCTTGACGGTGTACTCGTGGGCCTTCGCGCCGTCCAGGACGGAGTCCCAGGCGTCGACGACGTTGATCAGGCCCGCGCCCTCCTCGTGGGCCTGGGTGCCCGGGATGTGGTCGGCGGTCGAGGTGAGCGCCGTGCGCAGCTTCGCCGGCGGCAGCTCGATGCCCTTGCGCTTGGCGGCGGACAGCAGCAGCGCGGCGGCGCCGGTGGCCTGCGGGGAGGCCATCGAGGTGCCCTGGAGCATGGAGTAGCCGGGCGGCAGGCTGTAGCCGGCCTCGGCGACCGGGCCGCCGGGCGACCAGGTCTGCGTGGTGTTGATCGCCGCGCCGGGCGCGGACAGGGTCGGCGTGAAGCCGCCGTCCTCACGCGGACCGCGCGAGGAGAACGGCATCATCGCGTAGTCCTTCCTCACCGCGGAGCCGTAGTTGGCGGCCCAGGTCTCCCTGGAGATGGTCGCGCCGACCGAGATGACCTTGTCGGAGAGGGCGGGGTCGCCGATGGTGTTGGTGCCGGGGCCGGAGTTGCCCGCGGAGATCACCAGCTGGACGCCGTACTCGTCGATCAGGCGGGTGTAGAGCGCCGAGCGGGCGTTGTTGCCGTCGTTCAGCGCCGGCAGGCCGCCGATCGACATGTTGACGATGTCGACGCCGCGGTTGACGACGAGGTCGATCATGCCCTCGGTGAGCGCCACGTTGGTGCAGCCGCCGCTCCAGGTGCAGGCGCGCGAGGAGACCAGCTTGGCGCCGGGCGCCGCGCCGTTCATCTCGCCGCCGAACAGGCCGTTGGCGGCGGTGATGCCGGCCACGTGGGTGCCGTGCGAGCCCTCGATGACACCGATGCTGACGTAGTCGGCCTTGGCGCCGGAGGCGTTGTAGACGACGTCCTTGCGGATCTCGACGACGAACGGGATGCGCTCGGCGATCTCGGTCGCCGGGTTGTCGGTGCCGAAGTAGCCGACCTGGAAGCCGTCCTTGTACGGCTTCATCGCCTCGTCGTCGGTGAAGTCGAGGTCGTCGTTCAGGTCGACGCGGACGGTGCCGGCGGCGGCGTCGTAGAGCACGCCCCAGACGTCCGTGGTGTCGCCGTCGCGGTTCAGGTCGCCGGCCATGTCGCCACCCGTGGTGGCGGACTCGGAGAAGTAGTTGAACCGGTAGGCGCCCTCGGGGGCCTTGAAGGTCTCCGTGCCGAGGGCGGAGGTGGTGATGGAGAAGGCGGGACCGGCCACCGAGGTGGTCATCCGGCGCCAGGTGTTGTCCCCGTCGGCGACCGGGTCGGTCGCCGTCACCCAGTCGACGATCTTGCGCTCGCCGGTCGTGGTCTTCTGCAGCGCCGGGTGACCGAGGTCGACGCCGGAGTCCAGGATGCCGATGGTGACGCCGCGCCCGTCCGCCTTCGGGTGGTCCTCGACGAACTCGACGGCGCCCGTCTCGAAGGACGGGTTGTACGGGTTCTCGGCGGGCGTGTCCTTGCCGGGGGCCGGGTAGCTCCCGGTGGCGCTCGTGCCCTTCGCGCCGCGCGCGTTCGGCGACGGGTCCTCCAGCGGGATCTCCTCGCGCAGGTCGATGGCCTGCACGGAGGACAGCTTCACCGCGGCGGCGATCGCCGCGTCGGCCTTGCCGGTGGGGACGGTCGCCCGGACGTAGCCGAGCTTGTCGTACGTACGGCCCACGAGACCGCCGTCGACGGAGTCCAGCTGCTTCGCGACCTGCTCGGTCTGTCCGGGCGCGGTGGCGACCATCATGGTCACGCTCTTGTCGCCGTCGGCCTTGGCCTCGGCGAGCAGGTCGGCGTCGTCGGAGCCGAGCTTGTCGTGGGCGGACTTGACGTCCGGGTCGGCCGCCGCGGCCGGCGCGGCCGGGTCCGCGGCGAAGGCCAGGGGTATCGGCCCGGCCGCGGAGAGCGCGGCCACCAGACCGGCGGCCACGGCGATACGGGCCACGCGTCTGGCGCCCGGTATCGGATCGCTCTGGGGGGTGTGGGTCATCGGCATCCCTTACAGGTGAGGGAACGAGCGTTGTCGCTTGTCGTCCGGAATGCGACACCGGACGACCGCTCAGCTTTACCCAAGGGACCGATGTTTGGGGAAGGTTGACCGAAACGATATGGATGTATGGGGAAAACCCGCGATGGGTTATGGGTGTTTCGTACCCGATCGCGGCAACTCGCCCGCCCCTCAGGCGTCCTTCGTCCGGGCGTAGTGCCGGGACGCCTTGGCGCGGTTTCCGCACACGGCCATCGAGCACCAGCGGCGCGTGCCGTTGCGTGACGTGTCGAGGAAGTGCAGCACGCAGGCCTCGTGGGCGCAGCGGCGGACGCGGTCCGGCGCGGTGGCGAGCAGCGTGAGGTAGTCGCGGGCGGCGAGCCAGCCCGGCCCCCAGGAGGCGTCCGCGAACTCGGCCTCCTCGCCCGGTCCCGCCTCGGTGAGGGTGGCCCGGATCCGCCCGTGCGCGAGGACCGCGTCCACGGCCGCGGCGCCGGCCGCGAGCGAGCCGTCCACCGCCGCCAGCAGGGCGTCGCGTGCCCGCAGGGTGTGGCGCAGGGTGTCCGCGTCGGCGGTGAACCGCCCGTCGAGCCCGTTGGCCGCGAGCCAGACCGCCAGTCCTTCCGTGCCGTCGAGCAGGTCGCGCGGGGTGCCGTCCTGGACCCAGCGGGTGTTGAGCAGGTCGAGGGCGAGCGGCTCGCCGGTCAGCGGGCGGGGATCGCGGGCGGTGGGCATCGGCGGCCTCCTTCGGCACTAACCCCTCAAGCTTAAATCACCGGTTGCACTCGCCCTGTCTAACCTCTAATGTCATTCACAGGGGTTAGAAAAACGCAGCCCCGTCCGTGTCTGCTGAAGGGGACAGTCATGACCTTGCGCACCGGCCACGTCGGCCTGAACGTCACCGACATCGGCCGCTCGCTCGCCTTCTACCGGGACCTCCTGGGCTTCCGGCTGCTGGCCGAGGGCAAGGAGGAAGGCCGGCGGTTCGCACTCCTCGGCGACGGGGAGGGGCTGGCCCTCGCCCTGTGGGAGCAGGCGGAGCAGCCGTTCGCCGCCGGCCGCTCCGGGCTGCACCACCTGGCCCTGGAGGCCGGCTCGATGGAACGGGTCAGGGAGTACGAGCAGGCGCTGCGGGCGTACGGCGTGGAGTTCGCCTACGACGGTGTGGTGGCCCACCGGGAAGGCGCCGCGTCGGGCGGCATCTTCTTCCACGACCCGGACGGCATCCGTCTGGAGATCTGCGCGCCGAACGGCGCCGAAGGCGCCCCCGCACCCCACGGCTCCACTCCGGCCTGCGGGTTCTTCTGATGCCCGGCGTCTATCACGCGGGCTCGCTCGCCGTGCAGGAACGGGTCGGCGTGCGGGACCTCGCCGACCACGTCGGCCGCTCCATCGGCCCCGGCATCAAGCCGGTGGCGGCGGCCTTCCTGGAGCTCCAGCCGCTGCTGGTGGTCGGCGCGGCCGACCCGGCGGGCGGCGGCGTGTGGGCCTCGCCCCTCGCCGGCGCCCCCGGCTTCGTCCGCGCCACCGGCCCGCACGAAATCTCCGTCGCGGCCCGGCCGGCCCCGGCCGACCCGCTGGCGGCGGCCCTCGCGGTCCCCGGCACCCCCGTCGGCACCCTCGCCCTCGATCCGCGCGCCCGCCGCCGGATGCGCCTGAACGGCGTGGCCGAGCCGACCGGGCGGGGGCTCGCGGTGGCGGCGCGGCAGGTGTTCTCGAACTGTCCGAAGTACCTCCAGAAGCGGTCCTCGTACGAGGTGGTGGCGGACCGCGTGCCGCGGCCGCCGCGCCGGGGGGCCGCGCTCACCGCTCGGCAGGCGGCGTTCGTCGCGGCGGCCGACACCGCGTTCGTGGCCACCGTGCACCCGGGCGGCGCCGACGCCAGCCACCGCGGCGGGCACCCCGGCTTCCTCCGGGTCGACTCGCCGCGCGAACTGAGCTGGCGCGACTACGCGGGCAACGCCATGTTCCTCACCCTCGGCAACCTGGCCGCCGACCCGCGCGCGGGCCTGCTGATCCTGGACTGGACGACGGGCACGACGCTCCAGCTGACCGGCGAGGCGCGCACGGACTTCGAGCCGGACGGCGCCCGCGTCGTGCGCTTTCGGATCGCGGACGTCGTCGAGACCCCCGCCGCGCTTCCGCTGCGCTGGTCCGCGCCCGAGTACTCCCCGGCCAATCCGCTGCCCGCGCGCTAAGTTCGCGGGATGCGGCAGAAGCTGAGAGTGGCGGCCTACGCCATATGCGTCCGTGACGGCCAGGTCCTGCTGGCCCGCTCCCCGGCCGAGGACGGCACGCCCGAGTGGGTGCTGCCGGGCGGCGGCATGGAGCACGGTGAGGACCCGTACGACACGGTCCGCAGGGAAGTGCTGGAGGAGACCGGTTACCGCATCGAGGTGACCGGTCTCCTCGGCGTGTCCTCCTTCCGCCGCCCCCTCCCGCGCCGGGGCCTGCGCCGCCCCGTCGACCACCACTCCGTACGGCTGTTGTACGCGGGACGGGTCACCGGCGGCGAGCTGACCTTCGAGACCGGCGGCTCGACGGACATGGCCGCCTGGCACGACCTGGCTGCGGTGCCCGCACTCGTCCGGGTGCCTCTGGTGGACACCGGGCTGGACATGTGGCGCGAGCGGGGCGGCGCGGGGCCGGACGCGCACCCCCGCGGAGCTGCATGATCATGCGCGGGCTTGCATGACAATGCGAGTTGTTGCATAGTTTTGCCATGTCCAAGGTCCTCACCTCCCTCCCTGTCGGCGAGCGCGTCGGCATCGCCTTCTCCGGCGGGCTCGACACCTCGGTCGCCGTCGCCTGGATGCGCGACAAGGGCGCCATCCCGTGCACGTACACCGCCGACATCGGCCAGTACGACGAGCCCGACATCGCCTCGGTGCCCGGCCGCGCCCGGACCTACGGCGCCGAGGTCGCGCGCCTGGTCGACTGCCGCGCGGCGCTCGTCGAGGAGGGCCTGGCCGCGCTGACCTGCGGCGCGTTCCACATCCGCTCCGGCGGGCGCGCGTACTTCAACACCACGCCGCTCGGCCGCGCCGTCACCGGCACCCTGCTGGTCCGCGCCATGCTCGAGGACGACGTCCAGATCTGGGGCGACGGCTCCACCTTCAAGGGCAACGACATCGAGCGGTTCTACCGCTACGGCCTGCTCGCCAACCCGAACCTGCGGATCTACAAGCCCTGGCTCGACGCGGACTTCGTCACCGAGCTGGGCGGCCGCAAGGAGATGTCCGAGTGGCTGGTCGCCCACGGCCTGCCCTACCGGGACTCCGCGGAGAAGGCGTACTCCACCGACGCCAACATCTGGGGCGCCACCCACGAGGCCAAGACCCTGGAGCACCTGGACACCGGCATCGAGACCGTCGAGCCCATCATGGGCGTGCGGTTCTGGGACCCCGAGGTCGAGATCGCCACCGAGGACGTGACGATCGGCTTCGAGCAGGGCCGCCCGGTCACGATCAACGGCAAGGAGTTCGCCTCCGCCGTCGACCTGGTGATGGAGGCCAACGCCATCGGCGGCCGCCACGGCCTCGGCATGTCCGACCAGATCGAGAACCGCATCATCGAGGCCAAGAGCCGCGGCATCTACGAGGCACCGGGCATGGCCCTGCTGCACGCGGCCTACGAGCGCCTGGTGAACGCGATCCACAACGAGGACACCCTCGCCCAGTACCACAACGAGGGCCGCCGCCTCGGCCGGCTGATGTACGAGGGCCGCTGGCTGGACCCGCAGGCGCTGATGATCCGCGAGTCGCTCCAGCGCTGGGTCGGCGCGGCCGTCACCGGTGAGGTCACCCTCCGGTTGCGGCGCGGCGAGGACTACTCGATCCTCGACACCACGGGCCCGGCGTTCAGCTACCACCCGGACAAGCTGTCCATGGAGCGCACCGAGGACTCCGCGTTCGGCCCGGTGGACCGGATCGGCCAGCTCACCATGCGCAACCTCGACATCGCCGACTCCCGCGCCAAGCTGGAGCAGTACGCGGGCCTCGGCCTGATCGGCACCGGCAGCCCCACCATCGGCGCCTCCCAGGCCGCCGCCACCGGGCTGATCGGCACCATGCCCGCGCTGTCCGAGGGCGGCGCCGAGGCCATCGCCTCCCGCGGCGAGGTCTCCGAGGAGGACGCGCTGCTGGACCGCGCCGCGATGGAGTCCGGCACGGACTGACCCACCCCCTCACGGCCCCACGGGCCCCGGCGGACACCCTCCGCCGGGGCCCGCCGCCGTGTCCGGCCCCGGCCGTGTGCCCGGCTCGTTCCACCCCGCGTACCCCGTGAGATGAACGCGGAGTGACCCATTCCCGGCCGGCGAGGGAGCGGTCGCGGACGCGCCGGGTGGCACGAGATCCACGTACCGTGATCGGTGCTGCCCGTTGCCGCCGCGTTCACACACAGGTCATCCCCGCTGCCAAGCATCCAGAGCGAGCGGGGGGTTCGCGCGAGCGGCCGTCCGCGCCACTGCCGACGCGTTCGCACTCGGGGAGACCGCGCCATGTCGCGCACACGCTCTGTCGCCAGCTCCGCCGTCCACGAGCCGGCGGTCCACCGCCGGGCCGTCCTCGCCACCGCCGCCGCCGTGTCGCTGTCCGCGGGCGCCGGCTACGCGCTGCGGCCCACCGACAGCCGGGCGGCCACCGCCGCGCCGGCCGTGGGGGAGGCTCCGGTCGCCCTCTCCCGCAAGGCCCCGCTCGCCCCCCTCGCGCCCTACACCCGCGGCACCACCCTCGCCGGCGTCGCCGCACCCGTGGGCGGCGCGAGCGGCTACCGCCGGCTCGGTGACGGCAAGGGCTGGCCGCGCGTCGTCCGCGACGACCTGGCCGCCCCCAAGCCCGGCCGCGAGGACCGGCGTACGGCGCTCGCGGCCTTCGTCCAGCTCACCGACCTGCACCTGATCGACGCCCAGCACCCGCTGCGGCTGGAGTTCCTGCGCTCGGCCGACGTGCACGCCTGGCGCCCCCAGGAACTGCTGACCGTGCACGGCGCGGTGTCGCTCGTGGAGCGGGTCAACGCGCTGCGCGGCGCGCCCGCCACCGGCGCCCCGCTGCACTTCGCGATGACCACCGGCGACAACACCGACAACAACGCCATGACCGAGCTGGAGTGGTTCCTCACCGTGCTCAGCGGCGGCCGGATCCGCCCGGACTCCGGGGACCCGCGCCGCTACGAGGGCGTCCAGAACAGCGGCCTCGTCCAGTACTGGCAGCCGGACTCCGCCGTCCGCGACGCCGACAAGCAGCGCGGCTTCCCGCGGCTGGAGGGCTTCCTCGCCGCCGCCACCCGCGAGGTGCACAGCCCCGGCCTGAACCTGCCCTGGTACTCGACGGTCGGCAACCACGACTCCCTCCCGCTCGGCTGCTACGGCCACGGCGACCCGTACCTCAGGGACTTCGCGGTCGGCGGCAAGAAGCTCATGACCCTCTCCGCGAGCGAGGCGAAGAAGCTGCAGGACGCCATCAAGAACGCCACCGACCCGCTCGGCGTCCGCTTCCGCGACCTGCTCAAGGCGCACGCCCGCGACCTGCGCCCCGTCACCCCGGACGAGCGGCGCGCACCCTACACCGCCAAGGAGTACGTCCGGGCCCACCTCGACCCTGCGTACGCGGGCCTGGGCCCGGTCGGGCACGGCTACTCCACGGCGAACCTGGAGGCGGGCACCCAGTACTACAGCTTCCGCATCGCCGACGACGTGATCGGCATCAGCCTCGACACCACCGACCCCGGCGGCCACTACGCGGGCTCCCTCGGCGCCGGCCAACTGCGCTGGCTGGAGCGCACCCTTAGGCAGCACGCCGACTCCCACGCCGTCGTCTTCAGCCACCACACCAGCAAGACCATGAACAACACCCGTCCCGACCCGGCCCGCCCGAACGAGCGCCGCCACGACGGGGCCGACGTCCTCGCCGTCCTGGGCCGCCACCGCAACGTGCTCGCCTGGATCAACGGCCACATCCACCGCAACGAGATCACCCCGCACCCCGGTGAGGGCGGCCGCTCCTTCTGGGAGATCTCCACCGCCTCCCACGTGGACTTCCCCCAGCTCGCCCGGATCGTCGAACTCACCGACAACAAGGACGGCACGCTCTCCGTGTTCACCACCATGGTCGAGTCCGCCGCCCCCCACCGCACCGACTTCACCGACCTCTCCCAGACCGGCCTCGCCGCCCTCTACCGCGAGCTGTCCTTCAACGCCCCCGGCGCCCGCACCGACCTCGCCGGCACCACCCGGGACCGCAACACCGAACTGCTGCTGAAGAAGGGCTGACCCCGAGCGGCCGCGGGCGCGCGGGAAGAGGGGCCGCCCGGACGCACGGGCCCGGCGGCCCCTCCTCTCCCCTCCTGGCACCGCCCCGGTCCCTCATGACCGGGGCACCACCACGACATACGCCGCCGGGTCCCGGTCCACCGACGCCATCAGCGCCGTGCGGACCACCGCGGCCTGCTGCTCCAGCGACGCGCGCAGCTCGCGGGGCGTGAGGTGCACGACCGTGATGCCGAGGCGCTCCAGGGTCTCCCGCTTGCGGGCGTACTCCGACCACATGGCGTCCTCCTCTTCGCGCGGGGAGCGGGTGTCGAGTTCGACGGCGACCGCGTGCTCCGGCCAGTAGGCGTCCAGGCCGCCGAGGTGCGGGCCGCCGGGCAGGCGCAGGTCGACGTTCCAGACCGGGTCCGGCAGACCGTACTCCCGCACCATCCGGTACAGCCGGCCCTCGGCGACGGCCCGCCCCTCCGCCACCAGCGAGTCCACCGCGTCCACCACGTGCGGGCGGCCGAGCAGCCTCGCGCGGGTCAGCTCGCGCACCACCGACACCGGGTCGCAGTGGCCGCCGCGGACGGCCTCGGTGAGCAGCCGGCGCACCATGCCCGCGTCGGACAGCTCCGCCACCGCGTCGGCGAGGGCGCGCGGCACGGGGGCGACGGGCAGGCCGGTCACCTGCTCGGGGGCGGGCAGCGCGGCGGTGCGCACGATCCGCACGAAGCCCGTCGTGCGCAGCCGGCGCAGCCGGGGGACCAGGACGTCGATCCGCGCCAGGGCGGGCAGCGGCGGCGAGGCGGTGAAGCCGTGCAGGGTGAGGGCCGCCAGACCCGTGAGCACCGCGTCCGGGTGTGCCGGGCGGTGCGGCTGCGGGTCCGCGGCGCCCGGCTGGGACGGCACCGCCGCGGCCGGGGTCTGCCGGGCCGCGTAGGCCAGCGCCGCGTGCAGCCGCTCCTCGCTGGTCAAGGGGCCCGGGTGCGGCACGTAGACGCCGGGCAGGAGCTGCTGCCAGGGCCCGCCGGGGCGGCACCGGTCGGCGAGTTCGGCGGGGGAGACGCCGTGGGCGCGCAGCTGAGCGGTCGTCAGGACCCGCCGGGCGCCCTCGGCGATGTGGCGTGCGGGGCGGGGGGAGAGCGGGGTGTTGTGGGTCATGTCCCGGAGATTCCCGGTGCCGGCCGGCCCTGTAACCGCTGTTACACGTTCGTCGACAAATGCGGACAAGCCCGCACTAAAGGACGAGTGTTCGGATGCCGATCGGGCACCGGAAACCCCTGGTCCGCAGGAGGGTGGACCAGGGGTTACGGTCACGCACGCCCGGATTTCGTCACGATCACCCCGGCCCGAGATCAGGCCGAAGGCGGGTGGTGTGCGGGCTCAGCCCGCCGCCGCGTCGCACTCCTGCCCGCGCAGCGCCCGCGCCAGGTCGTCCCGCGCCTCCAGCACCAGCCGCCGCAGCGCCGGCGGCGCGTCCTCGTGCGCCGCGAGCCACGCGTCCGTCGCCGCCAGCGTCTCCGGCGAGTCCTGCAGCGACGGGAACAGACCCCGCACCACGTCCATGCCGATCTGGATGGACCGCTCCGCCCACACCCGCTCGATCGCCTTGAAGTACTTCCCCGCGTACGGCGCGAGCAACGCCCGCTGCGACGGCTGCGCGAAGCCGCTGATGGTCGCCTCCACCAGCGCGTTCGACAGCGCGTCCGACTCCACGACCTGCGCCCACGCCTGCGCCTTCACCACCTCCGACGGCCGCGCGGCCAGGCAGCGGACCTGGTGCCGCTTGCCGGACGCGGTGTCGTCGCGGGCCAGTTCGGCCACGAGCACCGACCCGTCGACCACCCCGTGCGCGGCCAGCGGCTCCAGGAACGCCCAGCGCAGCTCCTGGTCCACCTCCAGCCCGTCGATCTTCTCGGTGCCGTCCAGCAGACCCCGCAGCAGCTCCAGATCCCCGCTGCCGGACGCCGTCGCGGCGAAGAACCGGGCCCATGCCAGCTGGTGCTCACTGCCCGGACCGGCCGCCCGCAGCTCACGCAGGGCACCCTCCGCCAGCAGCCGCTCGCCCTCCTCGCGCCAGGCCGGGGCCGCGTAGTGGACCAGCGCCGAGTTCGCCCAGGCGTGCAGCATCTGCAGCACGCCGATGTCCGACTCCCGGCCCGCGAACCGCAGCACCAGGTCCACGAAGTCCCGGGCGGGCAGCAGCGCGTCCCGCGTCATGTTCCACAGCGCCGACCAGCACAGCGCGCGCGCCAGCGGATCGGTCACCGCGCCCAGGTGCGCGCGCAGCGTCGCCAGGGACGTCTCGTCGAACCGGGTCTTGCAGTACGTCAGGTCGTCGTCGTTGACCAGCACCAGCTCCGGCGCGTCCGCGCCCGCCAGCTCCGCCACGACCGTGCGCGGACCGTCGACGTCCGTCTCGACCTGCGTGTACCGCTCCAGCGCCCCGTCCGCCGTGCGCCGGTACAGGCCCACCGCCACCCGGTGCGGGCGCAGCTCCGGATGCGACTCGGCGGCCTCCTGCACCACCGCCAGCTCCGCGATCCGCCCCTCGCCGTCCAGCAGCACCTGCGGGGTCAGCGAGTTCACGCCCGCCGTCTGGAGCCAGGAACGCGCCCACGCGCCCATGTCCCGGCCGGACGTCTCCTCCAGCACCGACAGCAGGTCACCGAGGCGCGTGTTGCCGTACGCGTGCCGCTTGAAGTAGCGCCGCGCCCCCTCCAGGAACGCGTCCTGGCCGACGTACGCCACCAGATGCTTGAGCACCGAGGCGCCCTTGGCGTAGGTGATGCCGTCGAAGTTGAGCTTCGCGTCCTGCAGGTCGCGGATGTCGGCGGTGATGGGGTGCGTGGAGGGCAGCTGGTCGGCCCGGTACGCCCACGCCTTGCGGCGGTTGGCGAAGGTGATCCAGCCGTCCTTGAACCGGGTCGCGCCGACCAGCGAGAACGCGCCCATGAAGTCGGCGAAGGACTCCTTCAGCCACAGGTCGTCCCACCACTCCATGGTGACCAGGTCGCCGAACCACATGTGCGCCATCTCGTGCAGGATCACGTTGGCGCGGCCCTCGTACGACGCCTGCGTCACCTTGCCCCGGAAGATGAACTCCTCGCGGAAGGTCACCAGCCCCGGGTTCTCCATCGCGCCCAGGTTGTACTCCGGCACGAACGCCTGGTCGTACTTGCCGAACGGGTACGGGTAGTCGAAGTGGTCGTGGAAGAAGTCCAGGCCCTGCTTGGTGACCAGGAAGACGTCGTCGGCGTCGAAGTAGGGGGCGAGACCCTTGCGGCACATCGCGCCCAGCGGGATCTCCAGCCGCGTGCCGTCGTCGAGGACCCGCTCGTAGCTGTCCGTGACGTAGTGGTACGGGCCCGCCACCACACACGTGATGTACGTGGAGATCGGCTTGGTCTCCGCGAACCGCCACACCCCGTCGGCGCGTTCGCCGGCGCCGTTGCTCCACACCGTCCACTCCTCGGGCGCCCGCACCTCGAAGCGGAACGGGGCCTTGAGGTCGGGCTGCTCGAAGTTCGCGAAGACGCGGCGCGCGTCGGCCGGCTCGTACTGCGTGTACAGGTACACCTCGCCGTCCTCCGGGTCGACGAAGCGGTGCAGGCCCTCGCCGGTGCGCGAGTAGGCGCACTGGGCGTCCACGATCAGCTCGTTCTCGGCGGCCAGGTCCTCGAGCACGATCCGGGAGCCGTCGAACACCTCGCTCGGGTCGAGGTCGCGGCCGTTGAGGGAGACCGCCGTCACGCTCGGCGCGATCAGGTCCGCGAAGCTGGACGCGCCCGGCTCGGCGCAGCGGAAGCGGATCGTGGTCACCGAGCGGAAGGTGCGGGGGCCGTCGCCGGCGTGGTCGCCGACGGCGGAGCGCACGTCGAGGGAGACCTCGTAGCCGTCGACGGACAGCAGCGCGGCCCGCTCCCGGGCCTCGTCGCGGGACAGATTCTCACCGGGCACGGGCGGCACTCCCTCATGGGTCGTGGGTACGGCTGAACAGGACCGATCCTGCCATGCGCCCCTGACGCGGGGCAGCAGGGAATGAGCGGGGACGGCGGCGGCGTTGTCCCCGTGTTGCCCCGGGAAATCCCGCCCCATGAGGAGAGACATGTCGCAGAAGACCCCCGTCGACTTCTGGTTCGACCCGCTGTGCCCCTGGGCCTGGATGACCTCCCGGTGGCTGCTGGAGGTGGAGAAGGTCCGGGACATCGAGGTCCGCTGGCATGTCATGAGCCTCGCCGTGCTCAACGAGGACAAGCTGGACGAGCTGCCCGAGAAGTACCGCGAGATGCTGACGACCAAGGCGTGGGGCCCCGTCCGGGTCGCCATCGCCGCGCAGGAGGAGCACGGCCCGCAGGTGCTGGGCGACCTGTACACGGCGCTCGGCACCCGCATCCACAACGAGGGCATGGGCCCGGAGAAGGAGGCGGTCGCCGCCGCCCTGCGCGACACCGGCCTGCCCGAGTCGCTGCTGGACCACTGGGACGACACCCCCTACGAGGAGCAGCTGCGCGCCTCCCACAAGGAGGGCATCGAGAAGGTCGGCCAGGACGTCGGCACCCCGGTCATCGCGGTGCCCGGCGCCGACGGCGAGCAGATCGCCTTCTTCGGCCCGGTCGTCACCCCCGCCCCGAAGGGCGAGGAGGCCGCCCGCCTGTGGGACGGCGCCCTCGCCGTGGCCTCGGTCCCCGGCTTCTACGAGATCAAGCGCACCCGCACCGCGGGCCCCGACTTCAGCAACCTCTGATGCGTCAGCCCGCGTCGCGGGCGATGCGCGCCAGGTCCGGGAAGTCCGTCACCACCGCGTCCACGCCCAGCGCGTAGTGCAGCGCGTACTCCGCGAACGCGTCCCCGAAATCGGTCGCCGTCGCGGAGCGGCGCAGGGGGGCCGGCAGGTACTGGTTCTCGGCGCGGAAGGTGTACGGGCCGATCCGCAGGCCCGCCGCACGGGCGTCCGCCACCAGCGGGGTGGGGACGCCCGTGCCGTCCGCGCTCACCGTCAGCACCGAGGACTTGTCCGGCCCGATCCAGTCCGCGTACCGGGCGATCCGGGCCAGCCCGGCCGGGGTCATCATGTCGTCGTACGTCGTCGGATCCCCGGCGGACACCAGGTCGTACGGCCCGCCCGTGGTCCCCAGCGCCTGCCACAGCGGCACCCCCAGCCCCTCCTCGGCGATCCGCCGCAGACTGGTCGGCTCGAAGGACTGCACGACGCACTCGCGCGGCCCGAGCCGGCCTCGCCGGACGATCCGCGCCAGCTCCGGCTCCAGGGGCAGGCCGAGGGAGCGGAAGTAGGTCGGGTGCTTGGTCTCCGGGAACACGGCGACCGTCCGGCCGTAGGTCTTCGACAGGCGCCGGGCGAGGTCCA
Organism: Streptomyces sp. JB150; assembly: GCF_011193355.1. Classification (GTDB taxonomy): domain Bacteria; phylum Actinomycetota; class Actinomycetes; order Streptomycetales; family Streptomycetaceae; genus Streptomyces. The sequence continues at coordinate 2,538,831 of NZ_CP049780.1, read as the reverse complement.
CGACCTCCTGGAAGGTGAGGATCTCCTCCCGGCCGTCGAAGACGGTGTTGCGGTCGCGGACGCGCGGCAGGCGCTCCACCGCCCGCAGCGTCTTCAGCTCCGCCAGCGTGAAGTCCTCGGTGAACCAGCCGGTCACCGCCCGCCCGTCCACCGTCTTCGTGGTGCGCCGGTCCGCGAACTCCGGGTGCGCGGCCACGTCGGTGGTCTGCGAGATCTCGTTCTCGTGCCGCACCACCAGCACATGGTCCTTCGTCGGCACCAGGTCCGGCTCGATCCAGTCGGCGCCGGTCTGCACCGCGTACGTGTAGGAGGCGGCGGTGTGCTCGGGCCGCCACCCGGCGGCGCCCCGGTGCCCGATGACGAGCGGGCGGCGCGGCCGTCCGGCCGCGTGCGCGGCCCCGGCCCGCGGGAGGGCGGTGGTGGCGGCCGCCGCGAGCAGCAGCGACCGCCGTCTCATCGGCAGTCGTCTCATCGGCAGTCTGCCTGTCGGCATGCGAACTCCCTTTCTCTGTGGGGCGGTTCGTGGATGGCTTCGTCACGCGCGGGCACGGGCCCGCGCCTCGGTCAGCCGGGCCAGATGCTCCTCGTAGCCCTTCGCGTAGTACGCCGCCCGGTCCGGGTCCGGCTCGACGACCGCCGCCGGCCGGGTCCACGCCCCGGCGTCCAGCCGCACCCCGTACCGCCGCGCCGCCGCGAGCACCGCGCCGCGCGCGCCCACCTCGCCCTCGACGACCCGCAGCGGCCGGCCCAGCACGTCGGCCAGCAGCCGGGTCCACGCGGCGCTGCGGGTGCCGCCGCCGCACACCGCGAGCGAGCCGGTCAGCCCGGCCGCCTCCAGGCAGTGCCGGGCCGCGTACCCGATCCCCTCACAGGTCGCGCGGACCAGGTCGCCGCGGGTCGACTCCAGGCTGACGCCGGTGAGTTCGGCGCGCAGCCGCGGCTCGACGAAGGGCGCGCGCTCACCGGAGGGGGCGAAGTACGGCAGGACGCGCACCCCGTGCGCGCCGGGCGGGGTCGCCTCCAGCAGCCCGTCCACCTCCGCGTGCCGCACACCGGTCGTGGACAGCACCCAGTCGAGGGCCGCCGTGCCCACCATCGCGGGCATCGCCCGCAGCCAGTGGCCGGGCCGGTCGGTGGAGATGTACAGGCCGGCCGGCTCGCCGCCCAGGTCCAGGTCGGTGGTGGCCACCAGGGCCGCCAGGCAGGTGCCGACGATCAGCAGCCCGTCGCCCGGCGCGGTGACCCCCGCGCCCAGCGCGCTGGCCGGGAGGTCGTACGGCCCGTTCGCGATCCGCGTGCCCGCCGGCAGGCCCTCGCGCGCGGTCGCCGTGGCCGCCGGGTCGCTGACCGGGGCGAGGAGCCCGCGGCGGTGGGTGAGGCCCAGCAGCTCCACGACCCGGTCGTCGTAGGCGCGGGTGCGCGGGTCGAGGAACGGCATCGACGCGTCCGAGACATCGGTGGCCGCCGGTGCCCCGGTCAGCCGCCGGAACACCATGTCCTTGCAGTACAGGGCGGTCGCGGCGGCGTCCAGGGCGGCCGGCTCCGTGCGGTCGAACCAGGCCAGCAGCGGGCCCGGGCAGCCGGGGAACATGGCGCTGCCGGTGCGCCGGAACACCGCCTCGAAGGTGCCGTCGGCCAGCCACCGGTCGAGCAGTCGGTGCGCCCGCCCGTCCATCCAGGAGGCCGCCGCGCGCACCGGGCGGCCCTGCGCGTCCACCAGCCACAGCCCGTCGCCCTGGCCGGTCAGCCCCGCCAGCGCCACCGGCCCGGCCACCCGCCCGGTCAGCGCGCCCAGCACCTCGACGACCGCCGCGTACACCTCCTCCATGTCTTGCTCGACGACCCCGCCGCGCAGCGCGAGACGCACCGGACGGGACTCGACGGCCAGCTCACCGCCCGCCTCGTCGAAGGCGGCGGCCTTCACCACGGACGTGCCGACATCGATACCGACGTACATTCCGCCTCCTTCGCACCCTCAGGTCAGGCAGTGCGCCAGCGGCTCCCCGCGCGCCCAGCGCCCCACCTCGGCGGCCGCGATCCGCGCGGCCTTCTCGGCGACCGCCCGGCTGGCACCGCCCAGGTGCGGGGTCAGCACGACCCGGTCCGCGAAGCCGTACAGCGGGGAGTCCGGCGGCAGCGGCTCGCGCGCGTAGGTGTCCAGTGCCGCCGCCGCGACCCGCCCGCTCGCCAGGGCCGCGCACAGCGCGTCCTCGTCCAGCAGCGGGCCGCGCGCCGCGTTCACCACCACCGCGCCCTCGGGCAGCAGCGCCAGCTCGCGGGCGCCGAGCAGACCGCGGGTCTCGGTGGTGAGCCGGGCGTGCAGGCTGACCACCCGGGAGCGGCGCAGCAGCTCGTCGAGGGAGTCGACCCGCAGTCCGTGGATCTCGCCGCGCACATACGGGTCGTGGACCAGCACCCGCGCGCCGAACGCGCCCAGCACCCGCGCCACCCGGCTGCCCACCGCCCCGTAGCCGACCAGCCCGACCGGCAGGTCCTCCAGCTCCAGGCCGGCGCGGTCGTACGTGTAGTAGGCGGCGCCCTCCCAGCTGCCGTGCCCGGCCAGCGGGATGTGCGCCTGCGGAATCCGGCGCAGCGCCGCCAGCATCAGCCCCACGGTGAACTCGGCGGTGGCGGCGGCGTTGCGGCCGGGCGCGTAACACACGCGCACCTCGCGGGACTTCGCCGCGTCCAGGTTGACGTTGACCGGGCCGCCCCGGCACACCACGACCAGCCGCAGGGCCGGTGCGGCGGCGAGGACCCGGGCGGTGACCGGGCCCATCTGCGTGACGAGCACCTCCCGCCCGTCGCCCAGCGCCTCGATCAGCTCGTCCTCCGCGTCACTGGCCTCGCTCACCTCGGCCACCGCGCCGAACGGCTCCAGCGGCCAGCCCAGCCGCACCTGACGGACGTCCGCCGGATGCTCCTGGCGCACCGCGTCGGCGATCAGCGAGGGCAGCACGAAGTGGTCACCGGCGGCGAGCACACGGACCGGGTCTGGGGTCATCGCAGGGACTCTCCTGTCGCGGCGTCGAAGACATGGGTGAGGCGGGGGTCGGCGGTCAGCCGGACCCGTTCGTCGTGGGCGAGCCGGACGTCCGGGCCGGTCAGGACGGTGACGGGCCGGTCGACGCCGGCGAGGTCGAGGGTGGCGAGGCCCGACTCCGGCAGCGGCTCGTGGGCCAGCACCCGGGCGGGCAGCCCGTCGGCGCCGGTCAGGGACCAGTCCTCGGGGCGGACGCCGACGATCAGCTCGCGCCCGGCCTCGGCCCGCACCGGCAGCGGCAGTTCCAGCACGTCGGACAGGCGGGCGGCGTGGCCGTCGGCGGTGGCGGTCGCGGGCAGCAGGTTGATGGCGGGCTCGCCGACGAAGTCCGCGACGAAGACGGTGGCCGGGTGGTCGTAGATCTCGTACGGGGTGCCGAGCTGCTGGATCACCCCGTCCCGCATCACGGCGATCCGGTCGGCGAGCGACAGCGCCTCCTCCTGGTCGTGGGTGACCAGGATCGTGGTGTGCCCGAGGTCGCGCTGGATGCGTTTGAGTTCGCGGCGGGTGGTGTCGCGCTGGGCCGCGTCCAGGTGCGAGAGGGGCTCGTCCAGGAGCAGGACGTCCGGCTCGCGGATCAGGGCGCGGGCCAGGGCGACGCGCTGCTTCTGCCCGCTGGACAGGCCGGCCGGGCGGGCGTCCAGGAGTGGCGTCAGCCCGATCCGCTCCGCCATCTCGGCGACCCTGCGGTCCGCGTCCGCGCGGCGGCCCCGCGCCTTCAGCCCGAACGCCAGGTTCTCCGCGACGGTCAGCGGCGGATACAGCGCGTAGTTCTCGAACGCGACGCCCATGTTGCGCCGCTGCGCGGGCAGGTGCGTCACCGGCGCCCCGCCGACCAGGATGTCCCCGCCGGTCACCGTCTCCAGACCGGCGATCATCCGCAGGGTGGTGGACTTCCCGCAGCCCGACGGCCCGAGCAGCCCTAGCAACTCCCCGGAGCGCAGGAGCAGATCGAGGCCGCGTACCGCCTCGACCGGGGGCCGCCCGCGTGAGCGGTAGGTCTTGCGCAGGTCACGTAACTCCAGCTCGGTCATCCACTCCGCCCTTCGTCGCGCAGACCTCGTAACGGACCTGGTGCTCGTCCAGGTCGCGCAGCGCCCCGGCCGACGCGCCGTCGTCGACCAGCAGCAGGTCGAAGCGGGACAGCGGCACGACGCGGTGCAGGGCGACCCGGCCCAGCTTGGTGTGGTCGACCAGCAGGACGTTGCGGGCGGCGGAGTCGAGCATCGCCCGCTTCACGGACACGATGTGCTGCTCCTGGTGCCAGACGTGCCCGGCGTGCACGCCCGAGGTGGAGGCGAAGCAGACGTCGACGCGCAGCTGCTGCACCGCCTCGACGCAGGACACCCCGAGGAAGGAGGAGTGCAGCGGGTCGTAGTCGCCGCCGAGCGCCATCAGGTGGATGCCCCGCCGGCCCGCCAGCAGGGTGATCGCCTCCAGGAAGTTGGTGACGACCGTCAGCGGGGTGATCTCGCCGAGGCGCAGGCGGCGCGCTATCTCCAGGGTGGTGGTGGAGTCGTCCAGCAGGATCGCCATGCCCGGCTCGATCAGCCGCATCGCCCGGCCGGCGACGGCCCGCTTCTCGTCCCGCATGGTCTTCAGCCGGTACTGCACGTTCGCCTCGAACACCCCGGACGGCTGCGCGGTCACCCCGCCGCGGAACTTGCGGACGACGCCCTGCCGGGCCAGTTCGTCCAGATCCCGGTGGATGGTCATCAGGCTCACCCCGAACCGCTCCGCCAGCTCCGCCGCGGTCGCCGACCCCGTGGCGAGGACGTGCTCGGCCAGGGCGGCCTGCCGGGCCGCCGGTCCCTGGAACGCGTGGTTGCCGCCGCTCATCGTGCCCCGATCCGTCGTCCCGGGCGCTGTGGCCCGTCGGCCTCGAACAGCAGCAGGTTCTCCGGCCGCACCGACAGCCGCACCGGATCGTCGGGACGCAGCCCCGCGGCCTTCTCGCGCGGGGCGACGACGGCCACCTGGGCGGCGCCGAGCCGCACGGTCACCTCCACCGAGCGGCCGAGCACCTCGGTGACGTAGACGCTGCCGGACAGTGCGTGACCCGGGCCGCCGCCCAACGTCAGGTCCCGCGGCCGGATCCCGATCTGCGCCGGGCCGCGCGCGGGTGCCGCCACGGGCAGCCGCACCGCGCCGTCCGGTGAGCGGAACACACCGTCCTCGACCGTCCCGGCCAGCAGGTTGATCCGCGGCCGGCCGAACGCCCGCGCCACCTCGGTGTCGTGGGGCCGGTACCAGATGTCCTCCCGCGTGCCCGTCTGCACGATCCGCCCGTCCCGGATCACCCCGATCCGGTCGCCGAGCGCCAGCGCCTCCACCGAGTCGTGGGTGACGTACAGCGTCGTGGTGCGCCGCACCGACCCGATCGCCTTCAGCTCGGCCCGCATCTGCTGGCGCAGCTTGGCGTCGAGGTGGGACAGCGGCTCGTCGAGCAGGAACGCGCGGGCCGGGCGGACCAGCACCCGGCCCAGGGCGACCCGCTGCCGCTGCCCGTTGGACAGCTCGCCGACGGGCCGGTCCAGCAGGCCCTGGATGCCGAGGAGTTCCGCCACCTCGCCGATCCGCCGGCGTGCCTCGGCGGGCGGCAGGCGGTGGCGGGGGGAGCGCAGCGGGGAGGCGAGGTTGTCGTAGGCCGACTTGTGCGGGTAGAGGGCGTAGCTCTCGAAGCACATGGCCACGCCCCGGTCGTACGGTTCGACGCCCCGCATGTCCTTGCCGCCGATCTCGACCGTGCCCGCGTCGGGCCGTTCGAGGCCGGCGACGGTCTTCAGCGTGGTCGTCTTGCCCGCCCCGGAGGGGCCGAGCAGGCAGAGGAACTCGCCTTCCGCGACCTCCAGATCGAGTCCGTCGAGGGCGGTGGTCCTGCCGTACGCCTTGCGGACCGCGGCCAGTTTGATCATGGTCATGACTTCACCGCCCCGAACGACAGACCGCGCACCAGATACCGCTGGATCAGCAGCGCCAGCAGCAGCGGCGGTACGACGGAGATCAGCGCGGCGGCGGCCGTCAGGTTGTACTTGGGGCGGTCGCCGCCGAGGAAGGACAGCGCGCCCACGGTCACGGTCTGCGCCTCGCTGGAGGTGAGGATGAGCGGGAAGACGAAGTTGTTCCAGGCGAAGATGAACGCCAGCAGGGACACCGCCGCGATCCCCGGCTTGACCAGCGGGATCGCCACCCGGAAGAAGGCCTGCTTGCGGGTGTAGCCGTCGAGCAGCGCCGCCTGCTCCAGCTCGGGCGTCAGATCGGCGAAGTACGACCGCATGATCCACACGATCAGCGGGAGGGTGACCAGCTGGAGCACCCACACCATGCCGACGTAGGTGTCGAACAGCCCCAGCTCCTGGTAGAGCACGAACAGCGGGATGATCACGGTGAGTTCGGGCGCGAACCGGAACGACAGCAGCGTGAACATCAGGTTGTCCGAGCCCTTGAACCGCCAGCGCGCCGAGGCGTACGCGGCGGGCAGTCCCACCAGCAGCGACAGCGCCACCGCGCCCAGCGACACCACCAGGCTGTTGACGAAGAACCGGGTGAAGGGGATGCCCTCGCTGTCGCCGAGGACGGTCCGGTAGGAGTCCAGGGTGGGGGAGAAGGAGAAGTAGGTGGAGAACAGCTGGTCGGCGGGTTTCAGGGAGAGGATCACCATCCAGGCGATCGGGAACAGCGCGAAGACGAAGTAGAGGATCAGGGCGGCGTCCGCGAGCCACCCGGGCCATCGCCGTCTCACCTGGTCACCTCCGCGGCCCGGCGCTGGATCCGCCCCAGGTGCCGGACGAGCACCATCGCGGCCAGGTAGACCACGGCCCACAGCACGACCGTGTAGCTGATCCCGAAGGAGTAGCGCTGGAAGCGGATCGCCTCCAGGTACGCCCGGATCTGCAGCACCACGGTGGAGTCGCCGGGCCCGCCCTCGGTGAGGGCGTAGATGATGTCGAAGACCTTCAGCGAGTCCATGAACCGGAAAATCAGCGCCACCAGGACGTACGGCCACAGCATGGGCAGCGTCAGCCGGCGGAACGTGTACCACCAGTCGGCCCCGTCCACGGCCGCCGCCTCGAACGGGGAGGCGGGCAGGGACCGCAGCCCGGCCAGCGCGAGGATCGCGACGAACGGGGTGTACACCCACACGTCCACGGCGATCGACGACAGCAGCGCGCCCGTCGGCGTGTCCGTCCACTGCACGCCGCCCAGCCCGAACGGTCTCAGCAGGTGGTTCACCACCCCCACCGACGGCTGGAGCATCAGCTTCCAGATGATCGCCGCGATCACCGGGGCGATCATCAGCGGCAGGATCAGGATCTTCTCCAGCACCCGCCCGACCAGCGACGACCGGTTCAGCAGCAGGGCCACCGCGACACCGAGCACGGTCTCGAACCCGGCCGCCCCGACCGCGTACAGCACCGTCACCCAGGCCGAGTTCCAGAAGGACTCCTCGGTGAGGACGGTCCGGTAGTTGTCGAGGCCGACCATGTCCGGCCGCGGCTTGCTCGCCGCGAAGTCGAAGAGCGTGTAGTACAGGCCGAGCCCGAACGGGTAGAGGATGCCGCAGGTCAGCAGCAGTGCCGGGACGATGAGCAGATAGGGGCGCAGCGCCTGTCGCACGGCTAGCCGACCTTGCGGGCGAGGTCGTCGGCGAGGGAGTCGAGGACCGAGCGGGCGTTCTCGCCGCCGTAGATCTCCTGGAGCGCCGACGCCCAGCTGGTCGTCGCGTCGAAGAACTGCGCCTGCGGGGTGAACTGGATCCTCGTCTGGTCGACGACCGTCTCGAAGGTCTCGATGAAGCCGGGCAGGTCCCTCATCTTGTCCCGGTAGGCGCCGTCCTGCGCGATCGACCGGCGCACCGGGTCGATGTGGTGGTGGGTGAGCGCGCTCTCGCGCAGGTGTTCCTTCCCGGTCGCCCACTGGAGGAACAGCCAACTGGCGCTCTTGCGCCTGCTCTTGGCGTTCATGCCGAGCGACCAGATCCACATGTTGGTGGCGAGCGAGCCGTCCGGGCCCTTCGGCCCCGGATGGAAGGCGATCTTCCCGGAAGCCGGGCTCGCGCCCTTCACCGCCTGGAAGTAGGCGGCCGTGTCCGCGTCGAACAGCATCCCGGCCTTGCGCGCGCCGAGGTCGCTGGAGCACTGGTACCAGGTGTACGACGTCCACGACGGCGGCCCGCCCCGCTTCACCATCCGCGCCCAGTCCTCGGTGAACCGCACGGCCTCGGGGCTGTTCATGGCGGGGGTGAGCCTGCCGCCCTCGACGGTGAAGTCCTTCAGCCCGTTGCGGGCGTACATCGTCATGAAGCCGGGGTGGATGGTGGCCCAGCTGCGCGACCCGCGCACGGCGATCCCGTACATGCCGTCGAAACCGGCGCCCGGCGCCTTGCGCTTGATGGTCCCGGCGAGTTCCACCAGCTCGTCGAAGGTCCCCGCGGGCTTCAGGCCCAGGGTGCGGAACACCTCGGTGTTGTAGGCGACCACGTTGGTCTCCCAGCCCCACGGCAGCGCGTACTGCCCGCCCTGCCCGAGCGGCGCGCCCGCCTTCAGGTTCCACTGGCCGGCCTGGAGCAGGTTGGGGTAGAAGTCGCCCTGGTCCCATGCGTCGTCGGTGGCGGAGGAGTTGCGCATCCAGGGACCGAGGTCCTCCAGCCAGCCGGGCGGCCCGTACTGCCACACCATGTACGCGCCGAGCATGAACACGTCGTAGGAGGCGCGCCCGCTGGAGAGGTCGACGGTGAGCTTGTCGAAGTAGTTGTCCTCCGGGAAGACGTCGTACTCGACCTTGATCCCGGTCTTGTCCGTGAACGACTTCAGGTCGGCGAGGAGCGCGTCCGTGTACGGGTGCTTGTTCAGCAGCGCCTTGACGGTGGTGCCCTTCTCCCGTCTCCAGTCGAAGGAACCGGTGACGTCGTCGGCGGCGGAGCCGTCGCTCTCGTTCTCGTTCCCGCCGAACCCGGCACCGCAGGCGGTGAGCAGGGGCGCCGTCGCGGCGGCGGCCGTGAGGGCGAGGAAGCGGCGGCGGTCGTGCACGGGCGTGTCCATCCGTGACCTCCACGGGGGCTCGGTCCGGTGCGGGAGTTAACACGTCGAGTCGGCTCGCTAACAGAGAGTGGAACCACGGAAGTTGGCCGTCAATCCCTCGCGCAGCGGCAAATCCCAGGGCATGGTGAGAAGTTCACACCCCGGGACGCGAAGCGTGGGAGGTCCGGATGGCGGACGACAGGGCGGCCTGGCTCGGCATCGACCTCGGCACCCAGAGCGTGCGCGCGCTGCTCGTCACCGGCGACGGCACGGTCTGCGGCTCCGGCGCCGTGCCGGTCACCGGCCGCCGCGACGGCGTACGGCACGAGCAGGACCCCGAGCAGTGGTGGACCGCCGTGTGCGCGGCGGCCCGGCAGGCCCTGCGCGCCCGCCCCGCGCCGCGCCCCGGCGCGCTCGCGGTGTGCGGCACCTCCGGGACCGTGCTGCTGACGGACCGCGCGGGACGCCCCCGCGGCCCGGCGCTGATGTACGACGACGGGCGCGCGGCGGCCGAGGCGGCCCGGCTGCGCGCGGCGGGACTCGCCGTGCAGGACACCTGGGCGCTGCCGAAGGCGCTGTGGCTGGCGTCCGCCCACGGACCGGGCCGCGTCACCCACCAGCCCGACGTGATCACGGCCCGGCTCACCGGCCGTCCGGTGCCCACCGATTCCAGCCACGCGCTGAAGACGGCGTACGACGTGGAGGCCGAGGCCTGGCCCGACGTGCCCGGCGTCCCCGTGGAGGCCCTGCCGGAGGTGGTCCGCCCCGGCACGGTGCTCGGGCAGGTCTGCCCGGCCGCCGCCGACGCCACCGGCATCCCCGCCGGCACCCCGGTCGTCGCCGGGATGACCGACGGCTGCGCGGCCCAGCTCGCCTCCGGCGCGCTGCGCGAGGGCGCGTGGAATTCGGTGCTGGGGACGACGCTGGTCCTGAAGGGCGCGGCCCGCCGGCCGGTGCGCGACGGCACCGGCGTGGTCTACAACCACCGGGCCCCGGACGGCCGCTGGCTGCCCGGCGGGGCGTCCAGCGTGGGCGCCGGGGTGCTCACCGCCCGCTTCCCGGACGCCGACCCCGCCGCGATGGACCGCGAGGCGGCCGCCTTCGAACCCGCCGGCGCGGTGGCCTACCCCCTGGTGTCCCCGGGCGAACGCTTCCCCTTCCGGGCCCCCGAGGCGACCGCCCTCCTCCTCGGCGAACCCGCCTCCGACGCCGACCTGTGGGCGGCCCTGCTCCAAGGGGTCGGCCTGGTGGAACGCCTCTGCCTGGACTACCTCCACCACCTGGGCGCCCCCCTCGACGGGCCCCTCACCTTCACCGGCGGCGCCACCCGCAGCCCCTACTGGACCCAGCTCCGCACCGACATCCTGGGCCGCCCGGTCCGCCTGCCCGCACACCCCGAACCGGCCCTCGGCATGGCGGCACTGGCCTGCCACGCGGCGACCGGCACCCCCCTGACCGACGTCACCGACCGCATGGTCCGCATCCGCGCCACCGTCCACCCCCGGCACACCGACCGCTACACCGCCCCCTACCTGCGCCTCCTGGACGCCCTGGAATCCCGCGGCTGGCTGCCGGGCCCCGTCGCGGCCCATGCGCGCGGCCGGGCGGAACGGAATACTGGCGGCTCATGACCGCGACCCTCCTCCTCGCCCGCCACGGCCAGACCGTCTGGCACGCCGAGAACCGCTACGCCGGCGTCAGCGACATCGCCCTCACCGACACCGGCCGCGCCCAGGCCGAGGCCCTGGGCCGCTGGATCGGGGAGCACCCGGTCGACGCGGTGTGGACCTCGCCGCTGTCCCGCGCGGTGGCCACCGCCGAGCCCGCCTGCCGGACCCTCGGGCTGACCCCGCACCGCGAACCGGACCTGCGCGAATGCGACTTCGGGACGGTGGAGGGCCGCACGCTCGCCGAGTTCGCCGGGCAGAACCCGGCCCACGCGGACGCCTACCGGGCCGACCCGGTGGCCCACCCCTTCCCCGGCGCCGAGGACCCGGCGGCGGCGGCCGAGCGCGGTGCCGCCGCGCTGCACCGCATCGCGACCGCCCACCCCGGCGAGCGGGTCCTGGTCGTCGCCCACAACACCCTGCTCCGCCTCGTGCTGTGCCGCCTGCTCGGCATCCCGCTCGCCGACTACCGCCGCGTCTTCCCGAGACTGCGCAACGCCGCCGTCACCGAGCTGCGCCTCGACCCGGCGACGGGCACCGCGGGCCTGCTCTCGCTCAACGTCCCCACCACCTGACGACCCGCCGCACCGCCGGCGGAATCTTCCACTCCTGTCGTGAAGATCTACTCAGAAAGGCAACCACCGCAGGGCCGTTCACGTCGGAACGTGCATGGCGTGGGACGAATGGCAGCAATTGAAGAGCGACGCCGCCGAGCGAGGGGCGGTACGGACCCGGATCGACAGCGCCCCGAGCGCGGGCCCCGCCGGCGGCGCCGACCTCGTGGTGCGGCAGGACGACCTCGGCGCGGTGGGGCACGAAGCCTTCTCGCTGTTCGACCGGATGCGCGAGCGTGTCGACATCGCGGGCGCGGGTGCCGACAAGAGCGGCGCGGGCACCTCCCTGCAGGCCGCCACGGAACTGAAGAGCCATGGCTTCAGCGCGGGTGACGAGCTGTCCACGACGGTGGAGGTGTGGACCTCTCAGATCAAAAGCGTGCTGCAGGCCTGCGCCCACATCTCCAACCACCTGGACTACACGCGCAAGGCTCACGCCGCCGACGACGCAAAGATCGCCGCTCAGGTGAAGACCCGGGCCGGGTCGGCCATCGAGGTCTCGGTCCTCGACAGCTACTTCAAGTGACACCACGCGGGGGAAACGGCGTGAAGTACACCGATCTCATCGAAGTGGACCTCGGCAAGCTCGCCGCGGCCACCGCCACCTGGAAACAGGCCGTCACCGATCTCCAGGAACTCGCCGACGACGCCCGGGACGGCCTGAAGGCCAAGTCGGACACGGCGCGCTGGGCCGGCGTGAACGCCACCGTGACGCGCGGGTTCGTCACGAAGACGGCCAAGGAGATCGCGGACCTGCACCAGGAGGCCAAGAGCATCTGGAGCGTCCTCGACGACGCCCACACCGAACTGGAAGCCCTGCAACGCCGTGCCAAGTCCCTGACCGAGGAGGCGGGCAGGAAGGGCCTCATCGTGGTGGGGGCGGCCGACGGCGGCATCAAGGTCATGGAGGCGCAGTGCGACGCCGACGGCACCGGCCAGAAGACCAAGGACCTGATGCAGTGGTACGCCGACACCCTGGCCTCGGTGGTCAGCCACGCCACCGAGGTCGACGCCGCCCTGACCCGGGCGCTGCGCGCGAGCCACGGCGGCGACCCGCACAACGCCGGCCACGCCACCTACACCTCGCTCGACGGGGACATGTACCCCAGGGCGGAGAAACTCGCGGCGTTGGGCGAGGACGCCGACGCCCGGCAGAGCGCGGAGCTGCGCCGTCTGTGGGCCTCGCTCAGTCCCGAGGCCCGCGCCCGGCTCTGGGCCGCGCACCGGGACGACCTGCTTGCGGCAGGCCTGCTCGACCCGCAGGCCAAGCGGGTCGCGAGCGACGACGGGGCGGGGGAGTTCGGCATCGAGGACGCCGGCGCCGCCGAGTACTGGATCCAGGCCCAGGCCGTCGCCATGGCCAACGCGGGTGACTTCATCGGCAACACCGACGCCGCCCGCCACATGGACCACTATCTGAACGGCACCGGCGACCCCCTCGACCTCGACGTCGACCGCATGCTCACCGACGACGAGGCCCTGCGCCTGGCGTCCCGGGAGGCGGTGTTCAACCACCAGGACGAGTGGCGCAGTCAGGCGCTGGAGGCGTACGAGAAGTCCGGCGGCAAGCCGGTCGCCATCCCCGTGGAGACGCCGCCGCGGGGCTACACGCACAGCGACCGCAACTGGTACCTGGCGATCGGCAGCGGCATGACCAACACCACCGGTACGGTCACGGTCGTGCCCGGCCCGGACGGCAAGCCCAAGGTGTCGCTGGATTGTCAGGTCAACGTCTGGGACCGGTACAACTGGGACCCCGGGAAGAAGACGCCGATCGGACCGACCGAGGTGACCGACGCCGACATGGCGCGCCTGCACACCACCGGTCTGGCCAGGGAGTTCGACATGCGAGGCAGTGGTTCGGTGCAGCGGTACGAGTGGGGCGAGATGTCCGGGCAGCTGCCCGATGCGAAGGATCCGGGGCGGGACGGCACCCGTACGGACATCGGGCGCAACGGGGACGCCCGGTGACCGCCCGTACTCGGGCTGGTGCACGGACCGCCGGGGGACTGGTCACCGCGTTTGCCGTCGCGGTGCTCGCGGGTTGCGGGGCAGGGAGCGGCGGCACGGACGCCGGATCCCGCACGGACACCCCTTCCCGGTCGGACTCCGGCGGACAGCGGGTGCCGTACTGGGTCAAGGGCGTCGGGTTCACGCGGGTCGCCGAGGACCTGGGGGTGACCGTCCCGCGGACGGCCACGGAGCGCGTGGGCGCCCGGCAGAAGGGCTTCCAGGACGACGTGCTGCTCCTGGCGTTCGTCCTGCCCGCGGGCGAGGTCGACGGCTTCGTCGACGGGCTCGACCCGGAGAACGAGCTGGTCCAGCGCGAGAAGGCCGCCGCCTCGGCCGGCTACGAGCCCACCGCACCCTTCGCCCACCTGGGCCTGGCCGAGCCGGAAACCCTCGACGGCGTCACCACCGGCCCGGTCTGTGCCCCGTGCGCCGGTGAGCTGAACTCCCTGGACATCACCGTCGCCCCGGTCGGGAAGGACCGCAGCCGGATCTACCTGCGCGGCATCGACTGACCGTCTCTCCCGGGCACGGGAAAACCCCCGTGAGTCACGTCCTCACGGGGGTCTCCCTCCTACCGCCCGCCCGCGTGAAGGGTGAGAAGACGATCACGAGGCGGGACGACCGGTCAGGCGCTCACGGCGCCAGCAGCAGCACGTCCGCGCGGGACTTGGCGGCCTCGTAACGGCGGGCGACGTCCTGCCAGTTGACGACCTGCCACATCGCCTCGATGAAGTCGGCCTTCTGGTTCTTGTACTGGAGGTAGAAGGCGTGCTCCCAGGCGTCGAAGACGAGGATCGGCGTGGAGCCCTGCCCGACGTTGCCCTGGTGGTCGTAGACCTGCTCGACGATCAGCCGGCCGCTCAGCGGCTCGTACGCCAGCACGCCCCAGCCCGAACCCTGGGTGGTCGCGGCTGCCTTCGACAGCTGCGTCTTGAAGTTCGCGAAGGAGCCGAACGACTCGGCGATGGCGTCCGCCAGCTCGCCCACGCCGTCCTTCTCCAGCGGCTCGCCGCCACCGTCACCGGTCATGTTGTGCCAGTAGATGGAGTGCAGGATGTGCCCGGACAGGTGGAAGGCCAAGTTCTTCTCCAGGCCGTTGATCGAGCCCCACTGCTCCTTGTCGCGCGCCTCGGCGAGCTGCTCCAGCGTGTCGTTGGCGCCCTTCACGTAGGCCGCGTGGTGCTTGTCGTGGTGCAGCTCGATGATCTCCGGGCTGATCACGGGGGCGAGCGCGGAGTAGTCGTACGGCAGTTCGGGCAGCGTGTAGACGGGCATGACAGGTCCCCTCCGACCTCTTATTGCAAGTAGCTTGCAACTACACGCTACCAACAGCAAGACCGGCGCAGGTGCCGGGCAGCAAGAAGGCCCCCACGTGTCGCCACGTGGGGGCCTCGTCCGGAGACCGGGAAGGTGAGGGACCGTCAGTTCCCCGCGTTCCTGCGCTGCCAGAGGTATCCGACGAGCGCCAGGAACAGCGTCATGCCACCCGTCGAGTACAGCTGCACCCGGGTGTCCGGCTCCCGCGCCATCAGGACGAAGATCGCCGCCATGCCGGCCAGCGCCACCCAGGTCAGCACCGGGAACGCCCACATCCGCACGACCAGCTTCTCCGGCGCCTCCCGCTCCACCCGGCGGCGCAGTCGCAGCTGCGAGACCGCGATGAAGATCCAGACGACCAGGATCACCGCGCCGATCATGTTCAGCAGCCAGGGGAAGACGTCGTCCGGGCGCCAGTAGCTGAGCAGCACGCACACGAAGCCGAACACCGAGGACGCCAGCACCGCGAGCCGCGGCACCCCGCCCGACACCCGGCCCAGCGCCTTCGGGCCCTGCCCGCGCCGCACCAGCGAGTAGGCGATGCGCGAGGAGCCGTAGATGTTGGCGTTCATCGCCGACAGCAGGGCGACCAGCACGACCACGTTCATCAGCTGGCCCGCGCCGGGGATGCCGAGGTGGTCGAGGGTGGCCACGTACGGGCCCTTCTCGACGATCTCCGCCGAGTTCCACGGCACCAGGGTCACCACGACCGCCATCGAGCCGATGTAGAACAGCGCGATACGCCACATCGCGGTGCGGACCGCGCTCGCGACGCCGCGCACCGGGTCCTCGGACTCGGCCGCCGCGATGGTCACCGTCTCCAGGCCGCCGTACGCGAACACCGAGGCGAGCAGGCCGATGACCAGGCCCTCGCCGCCGCCCGGCAGGAAGCCTCCCTCGCCCGTGAGGTTCGCGGTGCCCGGCGCGTCGGTGCCCGGCAGCACGCCCAGGATGGCGAGCACGCCCAGCACCAGGAACAGCGAGATCGCGAGGACCTTCAGCGCCGCGAACCAGAACTCGAACTCGCCGAAGTTCTTCACCGCGGCCAGGTTCGCCCCGCAGAAGACCACCATGAACAGCGCCACCCACGCCCACTCGGGCGTGCCCGGCAGCCAGCCGCTGACGATCTTCGCCGCGCCGATGCCCTCCAGGCCGACCGCGGTGCACAGCAGCACCCAGAACGACCAGCCGGCCGTGAAGCCCGCCCAGGGACCGATGGCCCGCTCGGCGTGCGCGGAGAAGGAGCCCGACGACGGATACGCGGCCGACATCTCGCCCAGCATCCGCATCACCAGCATCACCAGGAGGCCGGAGAGGACGTAGGCGACGACGATCGAGGGGCCGGCGGCGGCGATGCCGGCGCCGGAGCCGACGAACAGGCCCGCGCCGATCACGCCGCCGAGGGCGATCATCGACAGGTGGCGCTGTTTCAAGCCATGGGAGAGGGAGGCGTCCGCCTGCGGCGGCGTCTCCTGAGCGGTGCTGGTGGGCATGGGCGCGGCTCGTCCATCCAGTCGGTGGGGACAGGTAAAACGCCGACAGTCTGGGCGGCGGTCCCGGTCAGGGGACACCGCCGTTCACTATGCGGACGCGTGGAACACGGAGTGTACGGCTCCACTCACCCGTCCCGCAGGGATTCGTGCATACATCCGGATTGGCGAAAACCTACAGCCTGCCCCGTCCCGCCCGACGTGACGCACACGTCCCCACCTCCGTGACCGTCATCACGCCCCGGCCGGTGTGACCGGCACTCTTTGTGCGCACTCCACCACAGCCGTGCTCCACCCTTTGTCGAGCGGAGACGGTGATCGGCTCAGGCCCCCTGGGTTAGCGTCACGGTGTCCCGTACCGCCGTCACCCGCGGAGTCCCCATGAGCACCGCCACCGCCACCTCCCTCGCCCGCCCGGGCCAGGTCCTCGCCGACCTGCTCCCGGCCTCCCGCGTCCGCGACATCGCCCTGGTCGCCGGCGGTGCCGTGCTCACCGGTCTCGCGGCCCAGCTCGCGGTACCCGTGCCCGGCTCCCCGGTCCCGGTGACCGGCCAGACCTTCGCCGCGCTGCTCGTCGGCACCGCCCTCGGCGCCGGCCGCGGCTTCCTCTCCCTGGCGCTGTACGCGCTGGCCGGCATCGCGGGCGTGCCGTGGTTCGCGGAGGGCGGCTCCGGCGCCGCGGCCCCGTCCTTCGGCTACGTCCTCGGCATGCTGCTCGCCGCGACCGTCGTCGGCGCCCTCGCCCGCCGCGGCGCCGACCGCTCCCCGTGGCGGATGGCGGGCGCGATGCTGCTCGGCGAGGCGATCATCTACGCGGTCGGCGTGCCGTACCTGGCCCTGGCCCTCGACCTGTCCGCCTCCGCCGCCCTCGCGGCCGGCCTCATCCCGTTCCTGGTCGGCGACGCCCTGAAGGCGGCCCTCGCGATGGGCGCCCTGCCCGCCGCCTGGAAGCTCGTCGGCAAGCGCTGACCCCCGCCGCGTACGGCGGCGCGACGTACTAGACGGAACGGAAGAGGTTCGCCGGGTCGTACGACGACCTCAGCCCGGCGAGCCTCTTCCGCGTCCCCGGCTCGTGCAGCCCCTCGGTCCGGTCGCCCGCGCCGAACGCGAAGTTCACGGCGCGGCCCAGGACGTCCGGCGTAAGCCGCGCGAACGCCGGGTCCAGCAGCGCGCGGGCCCGCTGCCGGTCGCCCGCCGTCAGCAGCCGCAGCAGGAACCGCCCCTCCCGGAACGGCACCGCGTTCGGCGCGGGCCGCGCCAGCGCCCCGCCGAGATGGTTGATCTGCACGACGACCATGGGGTCCGCGCCGTCCGCGGCCGGCCCGGTGCGCCGCAGCACCTCGGCCACCCGGTCCACGTCCAGCCGGCCCAGCACCACGCTGTCCCCGTAGTAGGCGTGCGGCACCTCCGGGTCGCTGTGGATGGTGCGGCTCTCGGCGTACGGCATCTCCCGCAGCGAGTCGGCCAGCACCGGCCCGATCTCCCGCAGCGGCGCCACCAGCCGCTCCCCGTCCGTGCCGGGGTACGCCACCCGCACGGACACCACATACCGGCCCCGCAGCCCCGGCGGCAGCGCCGGGAGGTCCGGATACGGCACGGCGGCGAAGGACGACGTCAGCTCGTCCGGCACCGTCCAAGTCCACGCCTCGTACGCCGCCAGCACGGCCGCCGGATCGACGCGCCGCCCGTCGAAGGCGAGCGAACCGCCGTACAGCCGGCCGACGGGGACCAGCTCGATCTCCATCGCGGTGACGATCCCGAGCCCGGGGCCGCCGCCGAGCAGCCCCCAGTACAGCTCCGAGCCCTCGCGCACCGCCCGGTGTGTGCGCCCGTCGCCGGTCACGACGTCCAGGGAGCGCACCCGGTCGGCGGCGTGACCGGCCGCGCGGGCGAGGATGCCCAGGCCGCCGCCCAGCGTGTAGCCCACCGCCCCGACGGAGGTCGCCGAGCCGTTGGGCGGAGCCAGCCCGTAGGGGGCGGCGGCCGCCACCACCTCGCCCCAGCGCACGCCCGCCTCGATCCGGGCCGTGCGGGCGGCCGGGTCGACGGCGACGCGGTCCATGCGGCGCGTGGTGACCAGGACCCCGCCCTCCAGCGGGCCGGGCACGCCGTGGCCGGTCGCCTGGACGGCCAGCGGCAGGTCCCGCGCGGCCGCGTACCGCACGGCGGCCGCCACGTCCCCGGCCGATCGAGCGCCGAGGACGACGGCGGGCCGCCGTACGAAGCCGGTCTGGAAACCGGCGGTCTCCTCCGCGTAACCGGCGTCGCCGGGGCGGAGCAGCAGCAGATCCGTGGTGCCGGGAAGGTTCATGACGCCGAGCCTGACGCCATAACCTGACAACCACCGTCAGGTTTCGACCACGCCCCGGTCCGCTTCGGCTGGACGCCCCCGGAGCGCTGGCTGCCCGATGTGAAGGGGCCGTCCGGCGGTCGTGCGGGAGTGCACGTACACCCTCGACGGCGTCCCCCGGCACGCGCGGCTGCTCGGCTTCGCTGCGCGGGGGACGTCGTACCAGATCAACACCTGGTACCAGCCGCGCGTGGCGGACCGGGCGCTGCGGGTGTACGAGGAGGTGCGGGACGGCTTCACCGTGCTGTGACGAAGGGCCTCGCGGCGAGACGCCGCGAGGCCCTTGCGATGTCGTACGGCGGGATCGGCCGGCTTGAGGTGTCGTACGCCGGAATCGGCCGGTGTGACGTGCCGTACGGCCGGATCAGCCGCTGGTGACCTCGTCCCGCTGCCGCTCCCTGCCGGAGCCGAGCTTCTGCCGGACCACGGCGATGGCCAGCACCACGCCCGCCACCAGCAGCGACAGCAGCACGGTCCGGCGTCCGTCGTGCTCGGTGTCGGTGAGCATGTAGCCGAGGACGAAGACGATCAGCGCGGCGGTCGCCCAGGTCAGGTAGGGGTACAGCCACATCCGCACGACCAGCTTCTCCGGCGCCTCCGCCTGGATGATCTTGCGCATCCGCAGCTGCGAGAAGCAGATCACCAGCCACACGAACAGGGCGACGGCACCGCTGGAGTTCACCAGGAACAGGAAGACGGAGTCCGGGAACTTGTAGTTGAAGAACACGGCCACGAACCCGAACACCACGGACACCAGGATCGCGGTGCGCGGCACACCCCGCTCGGTGGTCTTCGCGAACGACTTCGGCGCGTCCCCGCGCTCACCGAGCGAGAAGGCCATCCGGGAGGCGGTGTACAGGCCGGAGTTGAGACAGGACAGCACCGAGGTCAGCACGATGAAGTTCATGATCTGACCGGCGTGCGCGATGCCCAGCGAGTCCAGCGCGGCCACGTAGGAGCCCTTGTCCTGGATGGACTTGGAGTCCCACGGCAGCAGCGAGACGACGACGAGGATCGAGCCCAGGTAGAAGACGGCGATGCGCCAGATGATGCTGTTGGTCGACTTGGTGACGGCGCGCTGCGGGTCCTCGGACTCGCCGGCCGCCAGGGTCGCGATCTCGCTGCCCATGAACGAGAAGACGACCAGCAGCACACCGGTGAGGATCGCCCCCGGCCCGTTGGGCAGGAAGCCGCCGTGCGCGGTGAGGTTGGACAGGCCCGCCTGCTCGCTGTCGACGCCGGGGAGCACGCCGAACACGGCGAGGCCGCCGATGACGATGAAGGCGCCGATGGCGACGACCTTGATGCCGGCGAACCAGAACTCGAACTCGCCGTAGGAGCCGACGGACACGAGGTTGGTGCCGGTGAGCACGACCATCACGATCAGCGCCCAGGCCCACTGCGGTACGGCGGGCACCCAGCCCTCCAGGATCACGGCACCGGCGGTCGCCTCGACCGCGAGCACCACGACCCAGAAGAACCAGTAGAGCCAGCCGATGGAGAAGCCGGCCCACGGCCCGAGCGCGCGGTCGGCGTGCGCGGAGAAGGAGCCGGACGTCGGGTTGGCGGCCGACATCTCACCGAGCATGCGCATCACCAGCACCACGAGCGTGCCGACGAGCGCGTACGAGAGGAGGATGCCGGGGCCGGCGGTGGCGATACCGGACGAGGACCCCACGAAGAGTCCGGCACCGATGACACCGCCGATGGCGATCATCGACAGATGGCGGTTCTTGAGCCCTGCCTGGAGTCCGGAACCGGATCCGGGGTTGCCGGTTCCTCCGGGGCCTCCGTGGCCGTTGTCGGCCTTCCTCAGGGTCGGCTGCGAAGTCATGGGACGGAAATCCTTTGCGCCGGAATGATCAATTCCCGTACGAGCGGCGTACGAGCCGGACCAGTGAATCCGAGGGAAACACATTCTTGAACCTTTGAATCCGGATTGTTACTTGAGGTTTCCCTGAGCTTCAGTGGCCCGCATCACAGATCACGACGCCGGTACCCCGCCCTGCTGCCCGACCGGGCGCATGTCACACTCATCCCATGCGCGTGTATCTCGGCTCGGACCATGCCGGCTTCGAACTCAAGAACCACCTCGTCGAATGGCTCAAAGCGGCGGGTCACGACCCCGTCGACTGCGGCCCGCACATCTACGACGCCCAGGACGACTACCCGCCCTTCTGCCTCCGCGCCGCGGAGAAGACCGCCGCGGACCCCGACTCCCTCGGCATCGTGATCGGCGGCTCCGGCAACGGCGAGCAGATCGCCGCGAACAAGGTCAAGGGCGTCCGTGCCGCCCTCGCCTGGAGCGAGGAGACGGCGGCGCTGGGCCGCCAGCACAACAACGCCAACGTCGTGGCCGTCGGCGCGCGCATGCACACCCAGGAGGAGGCGACCAAGTTCGTCGAGGTCTTCCTGGGCACCCCGTTCTCCGGTGACGAGCGCCACATCCGCCGCATCGACATGCTGGCCGGGTACGAGACCACGGGCGAGCTGCCGCCGATCCCGGCGCACCACCCGCAGCAGGACTGACACAGGGCCCCGGCGGGACGGCGTCCCCGCCACAGCGGCCGGCAGGACACGCCCTCCGGGGGCTGGAAGGAAACGGGAACCGTGCCAGAGGGGCACACGATTCACCGGCTGGCACAGGACTACGCCGACCGGTTCGCCGGCACGGCCCCCCGGGTCACCAGCCCCCAGGGCAAGTTCTCCGACGCCGCCGACCTCCTCGACGGCGCCGTCCTCACCGCCACCGAGGCCCACGGCAAGCACCTCTTCCTGCGCTTCCGTGACAGCGACTGGGTCCACATCCACCTGGGCCTGTTCGGCAAGGTCGCCTTCGGCGACGCCCCGGCGCCCCCGCCCACGGACACCGTCCGCCTGCGCCTCGCGAACACCACGTCGTACGTCGACCTGCGCGGCCCCACCACCTGCGCCCTGATCACCGACGCCGAGAAGCGCGCCATACACGACCGCCTCGGCCCGGACCCGCTGCGCGACGACGCCGACCCCGACGAGGCCTACCGGCGCGTCTCCCGCAGCCGTACGGCCATCGCCGCCCTGCTGATGGACCAGAAGGTCATCGCCGGCGTCGGCAACGTCTACCGCGCGGAGGTCCTCTTCCGGCACGGCATCGACCCCTACCGCGCGGGCCGCGACATCACCCCCGCCGAGTGGCACGCCCTGTGGACCGACCTCGTGCAGCTGATGCGCGAGGGCGTCCGCGACAACCGCATCGACACCGTCCGCCCCGAGCACACCCCCGAGGCCATGGGCCGCCCGCCGCGCGTCGACGACCACGGCGGCGAGGTGTACGTCTACCGCAGGGCCACCCTGCCCTGCCACGTCTGCGGCGGCGAGATCCGCACCGCCGGCCTCGCCGCCCGCAACCTCTTCTGGTGCCCCGTCTGCCAGCGCGCCTGAGACGCCCGGCTCAGAACCCGTGCGGCAGCCAGGGCGCGGGCCCGGCCGGCCCGAACGCCACCGACGCCTCCGCCAGCGCCCCCGCCCGCAGCTCCCGGACCCGCCCGGCCGCGGCCAGCGCGGTGAGGCTCACCCCGCCGAGATACGCCGACCCCAGCTCCCGCACGGTCAGCGCCAGATCCGCCGCGTCGGCCGTACGCTCGCACGAGGCGCCCTTGGCGTCCCCGCTGAGCCGCCAACGCCCCGTGTTCCACGGGCAGAAGGCGTCCTCGACGTCCAGCACCACGTCCACCGGCGCGGCATAGGTCCGCGCCTGGAGCGCGGCGCCCACCTCCACCGGCCGCAGGTACAGCGAGTCCCGCTGCCGCGTCCGGCACCGGCGGATGTCCGACACCAGGTACTGCCAGGCGTCGTCGACCGGCCGCCCCCGCATCACCAGCGTGGAGGTCAGGTCGATCCCGAACAGGAACCGCCACAGCGCCGCGTCCACCGCGGGATCCTCGGCCGCCAGGTCCTCCAGCGACACCGTGCCGTCATGACCGCTGTCGCCCCAGCCGAGCTTCACCCGGTACCGGGCGTACCCGGCGATCCGGCCGTTCCGCTCGGCGACCACGCACTGCAGCGGCGACGCGCCCTCCCGCTCGCTCTCCGGGTCCAGCAGCGCCACCCGCTCCCACTTCGGCCGCCGCGCCAGCATGCCCGGCCGTCCGGGCACCAGCCGGGCGTAGACCGCCTCGCAGTCCTCCAGCACATCGGCCGGCGCCGCGTAGCGCAGCCGTACGCCGTCGGTCCCGGCCGGCACCGACAGCCGCACCCGCGCCGTGTCGATCTCGGCGCGCAGCGCGTACGTCGCCGCCCCGTACCCGAACCGTCCGTAGATGTCCGGCTCCGAGGCGGTCAGCACCGCCAGCGGCTCGCCCCACGAGCGGACGTCGTCCAGCTGCCGCCGCATCATCGACGTCAGCACCCCGCGCCGCCGGTGCGTGCCGGCCACGCTCACCATGGTGACGCCGGCCGCGGGCACCGACGCCCCGCCGGGCACCGTCAGCCGGAACGTGAACGCGCCGGCCGTGCCCACCACCGCGTCCCCGTCCCACACGGCCAGGGAACGGTCGAACTCGGTGAGCTCACGCCACAGTTCGCGTTCCTCGGGCGCCTCCGGCGCACCGCCGAACGCCCGCAGCAGAGTGTCGTACCACACGTCCCAGTCGTCCGGCCGCAGGACGCGCATGCCGTCCGTCCGGTCACTCGCCATCGCCATGGTCCATGCCTATCAGGGCAATGAGGGGTGAGCCAGGGAATTACCGGCGGGTGACGGCGAGACGGGAGCCCGTGAAGGTTCCGGCGCGGCCGAGCCCCGGACGGGGGACAAGTGGGACCTCCCGTGCCAAGCGACGGGTCCGCTGGATAGGGTCCCGAACTAATGGCAGCAGGACAACGGCGCGCGGCGGCCGAGACGTTCACGGCCCGGTGGAAGATGCAGTGGCACCGGGTCCGCGTCGGCCTGCGCAAAAGCGCCGTCGACTACTTCCGCGGCGACGGCTCCGACTGGGTCGCCCTCGCCGGACTGCTGCTCACCGTCCCGCTCATCGCCGCCACCACCCTCGCCAACCCGGTGTGGTGCTCCCCGGCCGCACTGGTCCTGCCGATCGTCGCGGGCGGCCTGCTGCTGCGCCCGGCGAGCCTGCTCGGCCTGTACGCGGCGGCCGCGACCGCCCTGATCGTGGAGTCGGTCCAGCTGGGCCCGTACACGGAAGGCCCCTCCCGGGTCACGCCGGGCGTGGTCCTCGTCGTCGCCGCCTGCGGCTTCTTCGGCCTGCTCATCGCCCAGTTCCGCAGCCGGGTCGGCGTGCCCTGGCGGCGCGGCGGCACCATGCTGTTCGACCTGCGCGAACGCATCCGCACCCAGAGCCGGCTGCCCAAGCTGCCGGCCGGCTGGCACCGCGAGATGGCGCTGCGCCCGGCCGGCGGCCAGTCCTTCTCCGGCGACTTCGTGGTCGCGGCCCGCACCAACGGCGGCCGCACCCTGGAGGTCGTCCTCACCGACGTCTCCGGCAAGGGCATGGACGCCGCCTCCCGCGCCCTCCTCCTGGCCGGCGCGTTCAGCGGCCTGCTCGGCTCGCTGCCCCCGCACGCCTTCCTCCCGGCCGCCAACGGCTACCTGCTGCGCCAGGACTGGGACGAGGGGTTCGCCACCTCCATCCACCTGGTCCTCGACCTCGACTCCGGCGACTACGAGCTGTACTCCGCCGGCCACCCGCCGGGCCTCCAGCTCAGCGCGGGCAGCGGCCGCTGGGAGGAGAAGGCAGCCGAGGGGCCCCTGCTCGGCGTCTACGAGGGCGCCCAGTTCGACCCGGTCAAGGGCACCCTCCGCCCCGGCGACGTCCTCATGCTCTTCACCGACGGCCTGGTCGAGACCTCCGACCGCGACATCGTCGAGGGCATCGACCGCCTCACCGGCGAGGCCGACCGCTACGTCGCCGGCGGCTTCCACGGCGCCGCCTGGCACCTCATCGAGGCCGTCGCCAAGGACGTCAACGACGACCGGGCCCTCCTCCTCATCTGCCGCGAGGGCCCGACCGCACACGCCCAGCCCCGCCCGTAGCCCGCGGGGGACGGGCCACTCGAACGGGAGGCTGTCCGTGCGGGGGCCCTCAGGCGCTGGGAGACTGGCGGGGTGACCGAGACACCGCGCACCCTGCCGCTCGCCGAGGTCGAGGCGCTGGCCCGGGCGGCCCACGAGGGGCAGACCGACAAGGCCGGGCGGCCGTACGCCGAGCACCTGCAGGCCGTCGCGGAGGGCGTCCGCGCCCGCGGCGGCGACGACGAGCAGATCGCCGCCGCCTGGCTGCACGACGCCGTCGAGGACGACGCGCTGCCCGAGCGGTGGCTGCACCAGGCCCCGCTGAGCCGCCGTACGAAGGACATCGTGCTGGCGGTCAGCAAGCGGGCGGGGGAGTCCCCGGAGGCGTACGCCGCGCGGATCCTCGCCACGCCCGGCGCGCTGCTGGTGAAGGAGGCCGACCTCGCCCACAACGCGGACCCGGCCCGCCTCGCCGCCCTGGACGAGCCGACCCGCACACGACTGACCGAGAAGTACGCGCGGATGCGCGCACTCCTCGGTCTCGGGGAATGACGCCGGGGCAGGACGGGCTCAGACGCGGGCGGTCTCCCGCTTGCCGCCGCCGTTGCCACGACGGTCGTCACGGCCGCTGTCGCCGTCGCCGTTGC
The DNA here is from genome assembly GCF_011193355.1 of Streptomyces sp. JB150. Taxonomy (GTDB): domain Bacteria; phylum Actinomycetota; class Actinomycetes; order Streptomycetales; family Streptomycetaceae; genus Streptomyces. Next base: position 2,513,666 of record NZ_CP049780.1, on the reverse strand, counting down.
CGCCCTGGCCGGCGGATGCGCCGGCATCGGCCGGTTCGCTCGTGCGCCGGTCCCGCGCGGCCTGCGCCGCGTCCTGCCGGAACGCCCAGTCCATCTTCGGCTCCATCGCGAACCGGAACACCCGCTGCACCGGCCCGGTGCACAGCAGCGTCACCCCGATCGCGGCGAGCACGGTCACGAAGATCTCGCCGAGCGGGCGGTGCAGCCACGCGTGGTCGAACCAGCCCTCGTACATGCCGGCCTTCACCACGAACCCGTGCAGCAGGTAGCCGTACAGCGTGCCCGCGCCCAGCGCGGTGAACCACATGTGGCGCCGCGGCACCCAGGCGAAGAAGCAGGCGGTCAGCAGCAGCGAGCAGCCGAACATCGCCAGCACCATCACCGGCCCGACCCACCACGGCACGCCCAGCTCCTGCGCGGCGTCCCGGTGGTAGAACCAGGCGGTGTTCATCCGCGGCACGGCCCACCAGCCCACGGCCAGCGCGACCGCGAACACCGGCACCGACAGGATCCGCACCGAACGGCGCCGCACCATCTGGAAGTGCTCGGGCTTCACGCACAGCCCCAGCACGAAGTACGGCAGGAACTGCAGCACCCGCTGCAGGTCCAGGTCGTCGCCGATCTCCGGGCTGACCGACGCGGCCATGGCCAGACCGAGCGCGACCGGCAGCGGCCAGCGGATCATCTTCCAGATCGGCGTGGTGAGCCGCCACAGGAACAGCGCGCACAGGAACCAGGTCAGATACCACGGGTCGAGCAGGCTGATCTCCTGCTCCGGCGCGTCGTCGATCACCCGCTTGAAGAGCGGGTACGCCGTCTCGAAGACGATGTACGGCACGGCGACGCCGGTGATCAGCCGCTTCAGCCGGCTGGGGCGCATGTCGAAACTGCGCGAGAAGAAGCCGGAGATGATGATGAACGCCGGCATGTGGAAGGTGTACACGACGGTGTACACGCCCTCCAGGATGCGGCTGTCACCCTTCAGCGGCTCCCAGGCGTGACCGATGGCCACCAGCACGATCGCCAGGTACTTGGCGTTGTCGAAGAACGCGTCGCGCTGCTTGCCGGACTGCGGGCTCTGCGGGGACCGCGGGCTCGGCACTCCCGGTCCCGGCGACTGTGCCGGGGGAAGCGGCGCCCTGCGGCGGGAGGAGGCGGCGTGGAACATCTGAGGCACCCTAGCGTCGTCTGCGGGGTCGCGTAAAACCCCCCACGTCGTTACCGGTTCAGCGCTCGGTTACCCCCGATTTATGCAGGCAAAATGTCCAGTTGGAGGTAATTCGATTTATCTGTGCGCATGGTGTGTGGGCAGGGAAACCATCCTGTCGAATTCCTGTCGCGAGCATGCCCTCGAATTACTGTGCGGCCCCTCGTGACGGCCCTCCGCGGCGCCCCTGTCGGCGGCCCGGCCGCCCCGCTGTCCGCCGCCCGCGGTCACTGTCGTGACGGACGATGCGTCACGGGCCGCATACGGACGGCTGGTTGGTGGCACGATGGTTCTGGCGGGGGTGTGCGGTGCCGGCATCCCCCGGCCGGTAGAGCGGACCGACCGAGGGTGTGATCTGTTGTGGCCATTTCACTGTCAGTGGTGCTGCTGTTGGCGATCATCCTGGTCGTGATGATGCGCGGCGGTTCGATCAAGGCCGGGCCGGCCATCGTGGCGATCCTCTTCGGCTTCTTCCTCGCCTCGACGGGCATGGCGCCGTCGATCAATCGTTTCCTCAACTCGATAGCGGAGACGATCAACTCCATCACCTTCTGACGGCCGCCGGACCGGCCGCGGAAAACGCCTCAGGGCCGGCCGGAGAGACGATCTCCGGCCGGCCCTGAGGCGTACCGAGCGGGCGACGGGAATCGAACCCGCGTAGCCAGTTTGGAAGACTGGGGCTCTACCATTGAGCTACGCCCGCACACAGGCGCCGCTGGTCGGGTGACCGCGGCACTGCAGGCATCGTAGCGGGTCGTCCCCCCTCGCCGCACACCCCTTCCGGCGCCGCGCCGGTCACCGGCCCCGGCGCCCGCCGCCGGCGCCCCGCACGGCGCACGTCCGGCGCACGCGATGGCGCGGGGAATGACGCGCGGAATACGGGAGGCCGTGTTGTCGCCGGGCATGTACCCTACGTGTCGCACACCAGACGGGGTGTGGCGCAGCTTGGTAGCGCGTCCGCTTTGGGAGCGGAAGGCCGTGGGTTCAAATCCCGCCACCCCGACCAGCCACTGATCACCACGAGTGATCGTCGCGCCCTCGCGCATGATCGCCTTTTGGGGCGTGTACCCGCTGCCGTTACTATGCAAGCTGCACGCCCGTGTGTCCGGCCTAGCGGCCTGCGAACTCCTCCGGGCGGCGAAATCCGCCGGGCCGGTCTGGCCCCGGCGAAACCCGAGCAGTCAGCCACAAGGAGACCGAACCGTGAAGAGCGCCGTGGAGAACCTGAACCCGACCCGGGTTCGGCTCACTGTCGAGGTGCCCTTCGAGGAGCTCAAGGACAGCCTCGACGCGGCGTACAAGAAGATCAACCAGCAGGTCACGGTGAAGGGCTTCCGCAAGGGCAAGATCCCGGCCCGGGTCATCGACCAGCGGTTCGGCCGCGGTGCCGTGCTGGAGGAGGCGGTCAACGACGCGCTTCCGAAGTTCTACACGGAGGCGGTCAACGAGGCCGAGCTCAACGTCCTCGGCCAGCCCGAGGTCGACATCACGGAGCTGAAGGACGGCGAGACGCTGAACTTCACCGCCGAGGTCGACGTCCGCCCGACGATCGAGATCCCGGACTACTCCGGCATCGAGGTCGAGGTCGACGCCGTCGAGGTCACCGACGAGGACGTCGAGAAGTCGGTCGAGCAGCTCCGCGAGCGCTTCGCCTCCACCACCCCGGTCGAGCGCGCCGCCGAGGACGGCGACGTGGTCACCGTGGACCTGGAGGCCAAGGTCGAGGGCAAGGTCCTCGAGGACGGCGTCGCCAGCGGCGTCTCCTACACCATCGGCTCCGGTGAGCTGCTGGACGGCATCGACGACGCCGTGAAGGGCCTGTCCGCCGGTGAGGAGGCCACCTTCACCTCCGAGCTGAAGGGCGGCTCCGCGGCCGGCAAGGAGGCCGAGGTCACCGTCAAGGTCACCCAGGTCGCCAAGCGGGAACTGCCCGAGCTGGACGACGACTTCGCGCAGCTCGCCTCCGAGTTCGACACCCTCGAGGAGCTGAAGGCCGACAGCCGCAAGCGCCTGGAGAACATGAAGCAGTTCGACCAGGCCACCCAGGCGCAGGAGCGCGTCCTGGAGAAGCTGCTGGAGCTGGTCGAGGTCCCGGTTCCCGAGAAGCTGCTCGAGGACGAGATCAACACGCGCAAGCACAACCTGGAGCACCACCAGCTCGGCCAGATGGGCCTCACCCTCGACAAGTACCTGGAGCTCCAGGGCAAGACCGCCGAGGAGTTCGAGAACGAGACCCGCGAGGCCGCGATCAAGGGCATCAAGACCCAGTTCGTGCTCGACGAGCTCGTCAAGCAGGAGAAGCTCAACGTCAACCAGGAGGAGCTCACCGAGCACCTCATGCGGCGTGCGGCCTCCTCCGGCATGTCCCCCGACCAGTTCGCCCAGGCCGTCGTCGAGCAGGGCCAGGTCCCGCTGCTCGTCGGTGAGGTCGCCCGCGGCAAGGCGCTGGCCGTCGTGGTCGAGAAGGCCACGGTGAAGGACACCAACGGCGAGATCATCGACCTCTCCGACGAGGACGAGGACGAGACCGAGGCCGCCGCCGGGACCGCCGAGGCCGAGACCTCCGAGGCCGCCGCCGACGAGAAGTCCGAGGGCTGAGCCGTACGGCACCGCTGATCACGCGGGACGGGCTCCGGGTGCTCCGCACCCGGAGCCCGTTTCGTTACCCGCCCGGCGCGAGCGAGATCGACGCTACGCCCCCGGCGAACACTCCCGTTACCGGGATTCCCCCGGAGGGCCCCCGCGTTAGGGTCCATGAATACGTAGTACACGTGAGACGGCCCGGCGCCGTCGTAAGACGAGCAGGTGGATACGTGACGAATCTGATGCCCTCCGCCGCCGGCGAGCCTTCCATCGGTGGTGGCCTCGGCGACCAGGTCTACAACCGGCTGCTCGGCGAGCGGATCATCTTCCTCGGCCAGCCGGTGGACGACGACATCGCCAACAAGATCACCGCGCAGCTGCTGCTCCTTGCCGCTGACCCGGACAAGGACATCTTCCTTTACATCAACAGCCCCGGCGGCTCGATCACGGCCGGCATGGCGATCTACGACACCATGCAGTACATCAAGAACGACGTGGTGACGATCGCCATGGGCCTCGCGGCGTCCATGGGCCAGTTCCTGCTCAGCGCGGGCACCCCCGGCAAGCGCTTCGCCCTGCCGAACGCCGAGATCCTGATCCACCAGCCCTCCGCCGGCCTGGCCGGCTCGGCCTCGGACATCAAGATCCACGCCGAGCGGCTGCTGCACACCAAGAAGCGCATGGCCGAGCTCACGGCCCAGCACACCGGCCAGTCGGTCGAGCAGATCACCCGCGACTCGGACCGCGACCGCTGGTTCGACGCGTACGAGGCCAAGGAGTACGGCCTCATCGACGACGTCATCGCCACGGCCGCCGGCATGCCGGGCGGCGGAGGCACCGGGGCGGGCTCCTGAGGGCCGTACGGCCCTCCCGGCCCCCCGCACGGCCCTGTGCGACCCCTAGACGCCCCCAGCCACCGCCCCAGCCCCTCTCAGGAGACACCGTGAACGACTTCCCCGGCCGCGGCATCTACGACCGCGCCCGTGCCGAGTACACCGGCCCCACGGCCGAGTCCCGCTACGTGATCCCGCGCTTCGTCGAGCGCACCTCCCAGGGCATCCGCGAGTACGACCCGTACGCGAAGCTCTTCGAGGAGCGCGTGATCTTCCTCGGCGTCCAGATCGACGACGCCTCCGCCAACGACGTCATGGCGCAGCTGCTGTGCCTGGAGTCGATGGACCCCGACCGGGACATTTCGGTCTACATCAACAGCCCCGGCGGTTCCTTCACCGCGCTGACGGCGATCTACGACACGATGCAGTTCGTCAAGCCGGACATCCAGACGGTCTGCATGGGCCAGGCGGCCTCCGCCGCGGCCGTG